>JBHLKB010000295.1:0-3924 GCA_048887205.1 Candidatus Hodarchaeota archaeon | reverse complement strand
TTTTTCAAAAAGGTCTCCAACAGTTTTTATTACAGGGTAAGAGCAGAAATGATCACCCCCAATCATGATAGGAATGACATTTTCATTTTCTTTACGTAAATCTTTAATAAAGTTCTTGATTGTCTTGATATTTTTTTCTATATTATCCTTTTCTATACTAACATCTCCTAAATCAACAGCTTTAAATTTTGTAATATAATCTCCCAATTCCGTTGTCAATCCAATATCATTTGTCACATTTCTAATTCTTTCTGGAGCAATTGATGAATTTGGTAAATCAATAGAAGTCAAGTAATCCCAAGGTATACCAAAAATTACAAATCGAGTATCTTCATTGATCTTATCACTAAATTCGAAAAATCTCATTTCATAATTCCTCCTGTAAAGACATACATCTTACATTTTGTCTAAGGTCTCAATTCCTAATATATCTAATCCTGTTTTAATGACAATTTGAACACAATATATTAGTAATAATCTTGCTTTTTCTAATTCTTTATTCTCGGAAATTACTTGACAAGATGTATAAAATGAATTGAATGCTTGACATAAACTAAGAAGATATTGAGGGATTAAATGAATATTATAGGTTTTCTCAGCTGTATCTATAATCTCAGGAAAATAAGTTAACTGTTTGATTAAAAATTCTTCTTTTTCATCAGCTAATAACTGCCAATTTATGTTAGAATCGATTTTCTGTTCAGATTTTTCTATAATTGATGCTATTCTCGCATAGCAATACTGAATATAAGGACCAGTTTCGCCCTCAAATGATAAACTCTCATCAGGCTTAAATAAAAATCCTTTCGTGTGATTGTACTTTAAGATATAAAAAATAACTGCTGATAAAGCAATAATATTTGCTCTATTTTTCTTTTCCTTATCATCTAATTCAGGATATCTTTTACTTACCTCGATAAAAGCTAAGTTTTCAACTTCTTCAATGATATCATCAGCATCAACAACAGTTCCCTCTCTACTTTTCATCTTACCACTCGGTAAACTAATCATTCCATATGATAAATGATAGTTATCTTCTTTAAATCCCAACACGTCTAATATAGCAAAGAGCCATTTGAAATGTTGAATTTGTGGATCACCTACGATATAAATCGATCTATCATAGTTAAAATCTTCTTTCTTTTTGTAAGCTAGTTGAATATCTTGAGTAATATAAATAGATGTACCATCACTTCTAATCAATATTTTATCATCAAGACCATATTTTTCTTTTAACCTTGCAATAACTGCTCCATCTTCAGTTTTTTCAAAAATCCCCCGTTCAAGACCTTCTAAAATTTTTTTTCGACCTGTCAGATAAAAATCAGATTCATAATATTCTTTATCAAATTTGATATTAAATTTATCAAAAGTTTCTTTAAATCCTTCTATTGCCCAATTATTCATTTTATTCCATAATTCAAGTGTTTTTTGATCACCTGCTTCCCAAGATCTTAATAATTCTTGAGCTTCATTCTCTAAATTACTATCTTCTTTTAACTTTTTATTATAAAGTACATAATAATCCCCAACAAAATGGTCACTTTTTTTATCTGGTTGCTTATTATTTCCCCATTTCTTATATGCAAGCATGCTCTTGCAGATATGAATACCACGATTGTTAAGCAGATTAACTTCAAATACCTTATGACCTTTATATTTTAATAAATTTGATAAGGACTTACCTAATACCATATTTCTTACATGACCAAAGTGAAGAGATTTATTAGTATTGGGAGAGGGATACTCAATTACTACTCTTGATTTGACGTCTTTTAGAGAAATCTCTCTTATCCTTCCATAATCAATTTTAAATTTAAAGATATTTTCAAGTATAATCTTAGGGTTAATTTTAAAGTTTATATAAGGACCAGATGCCTTGATGTGCTTTATAAATTCTGGTACCTTAATTTTATCTTTTAATTCTTGAGCTATTTGATTTGGAGCTTTTTTGTAATAATTTGAAAGTTTAAAACAAGGAAAAGCATAGGTGAAATCTATATCTGAAGGTGGTATTTCTATTAGTGTTTCAATTTCCTCTCTATTAAGAACTGGGATATGTTTTACTAAAATCTCAGCTATGGTTTTCTTGTCAATGATTTTCATATTAAAAAATTGAATAATTTCAAAACATTTAATAATTAAACTGATTGCAACTTTATTCCGTTTTGTTAAATATATCTAATTTAGCACATAAAATTTATCATATTCAAATTAATGATAGATTGATTTATTTATACCAGTTGAACAAGAAGCAATAAAAAGAATACTTCAGGCAATCCCTCTTCTTCAAAAAAAAGGTTAGATTTAGTACCTTATTTTATTAAAACTTTTAAAAAAGATTCGATAATTATAATTTATAAATTGTTTAAGTTTTGTTCCAAAATTCTAACGGAGATAAATACTTTTTAATTTTTGAGAAAGGACATACTGCAATACAATTTCCACAATCACTAGAATTTTCAACCCAGAATTCAAAACATTTTTCTACGTCAACATAATATTTCTTGACTCCAGGATTGTTAGAAATCGAAAATGGTTTAAAAGTAGGATTTTGTTCTTTTGTAATTGCATCTTTTTCACAAGCTTCAGCACATTTTAAACAATTTTTACAATAGTTATTAATTTTCTCTTTAAATGCTTGGTCTGGTTTATCAGAAATTAATGGTAAATCTGTAAAAACCTTGCATATACGCACTCGTGGGCCAAATTTAGGAGTAAGTAGTAATCCATTCCTACCTAAAGCGCCGAGTCCAGCATCAATTGCTAACGGTATACTAAGAGCAGTATCATTACCACATTGAATAGCCCTATAGCCTAAATTTCTAATAAACTCGCCTAAACATGAGATTATAAATGCCATTTTTGAATATGCAATTGCTGTGGCTGCAGCTGCTGGTTGAGTTGGTGCTGTTGAAATTGCGTCTTCATCCATTTCAACTCCCATAACTATCACTTTATTTATTCCATCTGGCAGTTCTATAGGTTGATCATATATTGAATCTGGAGCTGTTCCACCACGAACTTCATGTTTAGCCTCAGATTCACTAACATCATTCGGTCTCATAAATCCTGTTTTATAGATCCATTTATTATTAACATCTGCGATACCCACTACAGACGCCCCATAGAACTTTGCTACCTTTTTTATAATCTTCGTAAAATTTTCATTGTTTTCTATCTTGTGTTTAGATCTCATCCAATTTACACCGTAACCAATATCCATCAAATCTTTCCTTTCCCATGTGAAAGCATAAGGAAATCTTTCATATACTGTCCAACCTGCCGCTACTAAAGCAAAATCTATCCTTGAATAACCATCTTTTTTTGATTCAATATGCCTCTCTAGATTCGTATCAAGCATTTGATGGTAAGTTGGTAAAGTTTTATCCCACAATCTTCTAAACAACATATTATTTTTCTGCTTAAAACGCTTATAGACTGTATCATCTATTTCATACATAATTCAAATTTTAATCCACTAAGTAATGTTATATTATTATTTAATGGCAAAGAATAAAAGTTTTTGACAAAAGAAATATAATAACTTATATAATATATTTAAATACCTAATAGATGCATAAAAACGTGAATATGAAAAAATTTATTAATCAGATTGGGATGGGTGTCGATATGCATTGTCATAATTACAACTGTACTAACGCGGCATTTAAAGCTAATAAAAATGCAATTTCTAATAATAGTTTAGACGGATTAACAGAAATTTTTGGATTAAACGAACCTAAGGATCTAGCAAAAATGAGAGTTCATGTGAAAATTGATGCACCATATCCAGAAAATATTGATGAGAAGAGGCAATACCTTTTGGTGAAAAAACTATTGAAGTAGTCCAAGGAGGATTAATAGCTCAAAGGATTATCATTGAGGAATTAGGTGATAAATCTGATAAAATTATCGTATGTA
>JBHLKB010000294.1:0-3925 GCA_048887205.1 Candidatus Hodarchaeota archaeon | reverse complement strand
CACTTCATAATTTTATAAATTTGAGTTTGAAAGTGATTTTAACGTCTTATATAAAGGAAAAACTTTGTAATCTCATTTTTTTATTTAAAAATATTTAGTTCAAATTCGTTTCAAATGAATTAGGAGTAAAAAAAATGATAACTCATATTCCAAAAATTTTGTATGAAAATAAAATAACCGAAGTGTTGGACGATATAAGATACAATTATGGCAAATTAACAAGAAAAGGGTATATCTATGGGCTTATAGCAATCGATCAAGACGCTAAAATTATTGCAATAGATTCTAGATTCGATAGGAAACTTAATTATTGGGATTTAAGTTCAATTGGTGCGGCACTTTATGGGGTAGCTAGGCAAGGGCAAGATTTCTTTGAGACTGAATCCTTAGAGCGTGCTACAATTATTTATAGTGATATGCGACTTTTTGTGAAATCCATTGGAGACGTTAATATTCAAAAGAAAGGCAAGCGAGATATTTTAATTGTTTTGCTAACAGATAAGGAAGTAAACTTAGGAGTAATGATACTTCAGATGAGTAAATTCGCTCAGAAAATAAGGGAAGAAATCGAAAGAAACGAGCATATGAAACACGTTTTAAGAATGCCAGAGAAGGACATTAAAGAACATATCAAGGAATTAAAGAAACAAATATTCTCGGATAAAATTGGAACCATTTCCTAAATTCAAAGGATCAGGTGATGAAATGGAGTTAGAGCAGAAGAATTTAAGCAAAATAGATAAAGTAAAGATAGAGATCAGCGAGGATTTTGAGTTCAATGATTCAGAAAATATGATCCAGTTCAAAATAGTATACTGGGGTCCAGGTGAAAGTGGAAAAACTACAAATTTCTTTAGGTTGCGAGAAAAATTTGACTCGTTAAAGCTGACTCGTGGATATTCTATTGAAACTACTGAGGGACGGACACTGTGGGAAGACTCATTATATTTACTGTTTAAATTTACTTTATATGATGTTAAATTCAATATTATTTGTCATGTAGTTACCTGTACAGGACAGGAGCGATTCCTTTCTACTCGTGAGTATGTATTAGATGGTGCTGATGGAATATTATTTATAGGAGATTCAGATCCAGAAAAAATAGAGCAAAACAAAAGAAGTTTTCGAGAATTATTAAGTTTTGCAAAGCCAAAAAAAATTCCCTATTTGATTCAATTAAATAAACGTGATTTAGAGAATGCAATACCTATGAAGGACTTTAAGCTTCATTTAGGTCTTCCGCTTCAAGAAAAGTATCCAGATGGTACCTATATAGTATATCCCGCAGAAGCATTGCAGGGAAAAAATGTTGTCCAATGTTTTAAAGATTTAATGCTTCAAGTATTATTTAGTTATTTTAAAGAAGAATCAGATTAATTTAAGGTGTAAAAGTGGATACAGGAGTAGATTTTATTCGCCCGGAATTCTTGAATATATTATTCTTTCAACAGAAAAATTTAGTTGTATTTCCATATGTTGATTTGAAACACCTTCATGCATTAGAGATATTTACAGCGGGATATAACGTAATTGACCTTGAATCAACCGCCCTACACAATTTAAAAGAGATTCTGGAATTTGAAGCCACCAATTCCTATTCTCAAAATCCTACTATTTATTTTATTTACAATGTTGACAAAGAAAATCTAAAAGAATTAATGAACTTAGATGGGATTCGATGTATCATCAACTCAAATGAAAATGTTTCTAATCTAGCAAATGGAAACTCATTTATCTTTTTCAATAAGAAGAATAATCAATTTCTTAATTATGAAGGGGATAAGTCTGAGCTACAATTTGAAAATCACCTTATTGAAGACTCACAAGATGAGGAAATCCTGCAAAATAACATTCATAAAATAAAAATTGCTGCCACAAGGATCTTCAAAGAATTAAATCAAACTGGAAATTTAGAAAATATTCCTGATATACTAACTGAGTATGATCAAAAATACTGGAAATTCATATTGGATTTTACAAGTCGGTTTTATGATATTAACATTCCTGATATTTCCGGGATAAAGTTTAAACCAAAAAAGGCTTTAAAAGATTACTCAAATGAGTATGAATTGTTGGTTTCAACAAACCGTGCACTAGGAAAAGAAATTATCCAACTTCTTCATGAATATCGGAGCAAAAAAGTTAATCCCGCCCATTTAGAGTTAGAGGAGTTATACAATCCTCGGAAGCTGTATAATTATTTACGGAATCACCATTGGAAGAAGGGAATCCCTGAACCTTTTATTGAAGAATGGAAGCAGATGAATATATCAAATTATATATTAACTGAAGAAGATCAATCAGACCTTAGAATTATATTATCAAAAATTAGTTTAGATCTTAATAATCTTCCGCCTAAGACATTATCTTTAGCTGAAATTGATTTTAACTCTTCAAAACAAGTAATTTTTGTTGTACCATCCCCTCAGATTGAGTGGAACAGCTATAAAAAGTGGATTTATGAACGTTTAGAGGATTTAAAACGATTAAGTAGTGGCAAATCAATACCTTCAAGAAGTATATTGAACGAGGTTTCAGAATTAAAAAGACTATTGGATAACAATATAATTAATAGACGATAAAAAATAAGGAAAATTAGTTAATGCAGAAATTTGTTGTGCCTAAAAGGAGAAATAGGCTAAAAATTATTTTCTTCAAGTGATTTTGTAAATTTTTTACGCTTCTCATCATCTTTAAGCTCTTCAAAAGAATCTGCAAAGGCTTTCAATTCCTGCTCTGATAAGAGATTTTCTTCATCAACTTCACCATTAATAAATTCTTTAAAAAATTCTAGGCCACAATTTAGGCATTCAATATAATCGTCATATTCTATGATATCACCTGATTGACAATTAGGACATTGGTATTGAGGTGGCATTTTGATTAAAGATCTCATAAATTTTAGTTTGTAAATAATAATATAAATACCTCGTATATAAAATTTTCATAAATGTCAATAAAAATAATAGGAGGTATATGTTGTGAATTTTTCCTTTAAAGAGAAAAGATTCTAATCCGTTTTTATTATAGATAACCTAGTTTTACTCAAAGATTTTTTACTAAAATATTAGAATTGATGTTTGAAATACTTTATAAGATTAATATATTTATATCCTCTTAAAGAGAAGCGATTAGTTTTGTCATTAGTCATATGATTATTTGGATATTAGATGCTGAATCAGGAACTAAATTATTATATAAATCCTTTTTGAAAACTGATGCTGACGAAGATATAGTTTCTGGATTTTTAACAGCCTTTCACCATTTTTCAATTGTAGAATTTAAAGAATCATTGGATTCTATAGAAATGGGAGGATTAAGATGGGTTTACATACTAGAAGAAAAGTTCAAATTACTATTTGTTGCAGCAGATACAAAAAATATTAAAACTGAAATGTTAATGGGGAGGTTAAATGTTATAAAAAATGCGTTTACAAAGGAATTTGAACCAACCTGGGTTAAAAAGCGACATACTTGGGATGGAGATATTAATGTTTTTTTACCATTTCTAGCAGAAATTGAAGATTATTATAATCAATGGGGAGAAGTGGAAGATCTTGAGCAAGTTGCAGATTTTTTTGACATTTTAGGAATTTTCCAAAAAATATTGATCATGTTAAGAAATGTCATAGAAAACAAAATGTATAGTAAATCAAAAAAGATCATTCTAGATAAAATCAAAAAGATATATAAGAATTTTAAAGCTCAGGACGATTTTAAGAATAAACCAGACCTAAAAAATATAACTTTTAGTAAGGATTCTTGGTTCAACATAATTGATATAAATTTGATTAAAAGCGATAAAGACTTGGTAATGAAAAATTTGAAATCAATTCTTGCTGATATCGTTAATATTTTAAGGGAAGTAAAAGGAAATGACATGTGCTTTAAATATTTTAGCGAAGAAAGGATTTATGCTTATCTT
>JBHLKB010000293.1:0-3927 GCA_048887205.1 Candidatus Hodarchaeota archaeon | reverse complement strand
ATAATGTGAAAAAGATGAGTAAGGCTAAGGAAATACCTGTACCCGATGAGGTTAAAGGGTATTCTCAAGTTAACGGTAAATTTTATTCTTTTTCCTGATTAATCTGTTATATGCCTAATTTTGCTATACACTACCTTAACTTTGTAATACACAGCCCAGAGCATATAGATTATGAAATCCATGATTACCTCGCTAATGTAAAACTTTTACTGGATTTTTCATTTTTGAGAGCCGATCTTGATATTCAGGACAGATTTTATATTGAGGAGACACGCATGTATCTTTAGTCTGAGGGAGACTGCATACATGAGCGAAAGGACACGATAGCAGATATAAATCAGGATTGAAACGGGATTGACTCATCATATTGATTTTATCTCTTATTTTTATTTAAAAGAAAAAATTCAAGTGCATTCTTGTCTTACTAAAAATTTCTTTTAGCTCAAATATTAAAAAAATGAGGGTTTGGAATTTGTAGTTTTCTTTAAATTCTTTCAAATATCCTTATTTTAAAATTTCACTAGACATATTCTCAATTTCTTTTCGTAATTTTGCTCTGCTTTCCAAAATAGTTCTTATTTTCTCTATAATTTCTTTTTGTTTATCCTTACTTTTAGGAACAGGCACTATGATATCTTTAGTTCTTTCCCCGATCGTCGGAATAGTAGACTGGATAACAATATTTGCTTCTACTTGCTTTTTAACAATGGGTTTATTTAAAAGATATAATAATAGGTACGGATGCAATTCTTTAGGTTTTTCACAGCGAAGAATTTGGAAGTGACTTTGTACTAAGCATTCAATATCACTTTTCTCGCTCAATATACATGTTGTTCCTATTAATCTTCCTCCATCCTTTACAAAAAGAATATCATTAGTCGTAAGATCTTGTTTGAATTTTTCATATATCTCCTTAGAGACACTATGTAAATAATCGATTTTTAACTCCCAATTTGAAATATCTGAAGTCCTTATATAAGGAATATCTCCCGTGCCATAATATTTTTTTTCTACACCTTGCCCATTCATTAAAGTAAGAATATTATTCTCGATCAATTCTCCAAGTGAAATCAAATCATAATTCTCCTTTAATTTGTCTAAATTTTCTTGAATAGAGGGATCATAAAATCTCGGAATTAGACTATAAGACCTAAGTTCAGAAACAGAGAGTAAAAATCCCTTACTGTTGTAAGTACTTAAAGGATTATGTTTTATTTCTTGATAGCGATTTGATATGATAGGAAAATCATCATCAATAATTTTATTACCAGATTTATCAAAAATATAGTCTCCTTTTGTATTCATTTTATACACAATATTATCTCTGGAATCATGACCGCATTTCTCTGCAATAGCCATAAATATCTTATAATTTTTTATTTCAGGTTTACCCTTTTCTAAAAATAGAATACAAGTCTTAGTACTTGTGTTTGGAAGGAAAGTTTCTATTGGAGCATCAATAACAGCTATTACACGAGAATTATCTAAAATAAATTTACGTATATACTCCTGAGTGGGATTTCCTAAAAGACCTTCGGGTAAAACTATCGCCATCTTACCATTCCTCTTTAAGAGTTGGAGACAGCGTTCTATGAATAGTATCTGAGGAGGTTGATTTTTTCTCAATCTTTCGGTGCGAATTATTTCACCTTTATCTACAGTCCACTTATATCCTAATTCAAACTGTGATAAAATATCGTCTCCTTTCACTTGTATCTTAGAGCCAAATGGAGGATTCGTAAATAAAGCGTCAAAAAACTCCAGCTTAATATGATGTTTAGTATTTGCTTGCCAATTCTTTGGAATATCTAATGAATTCTCACAAAAGATTCCTTCTTTACCATTCCCAATAATAGCCATATAAGCTTTAGTTACTTTTGCTAAAAATCTGTCTTTATCAATGCCCTTAAAACATTTAGAAGCGACATCATTCATTCTTCGATAAAATATTTCCTTACTCCAGTTTTTTTCTTTCGCTTCAATTTCTAATTTTTTCCAGATATATGTTAACGCGATTACTAAAAAGCCTCCTGACCCGCACGCTGGATCAATTATTAAATCTCCAGATTCAGGATCAATAATTTCAACACACATTTGAATAACATTACGAGGAGTAAAAAATTGACCTTCACCTCCCCTTAAGGCAGGACCAATGAAGACTTCAAATGCTTTTCTTATTGCATCTCTTTCTGCTTCTATTAGGCAATAATCCTGCAACTGACCGACAATATATTTTAATGACTTCCCATCAAGATCGATTTGATCTATTTCGGTAAATATTCCTTTATACTGATCTTTTACTGTATTAAATAGAGAATCCATACGATTCTTGATTTCTGCCTCAGTCTCATTAACGCCCACATGAAATGATACTTGATCTTCAGGATTCTTCTCAATCTCATCATATATTTTGCAAAATAATAGATTTATAATTTGCTGTGCAATAGTCTCATCTCGCGTAACTCCAGTTAAAGTACCTGCTCAATTTTAATTTTATTCATATTTAATTTTTTATTAGAAATATTTTTATAATTGTAACTTCATATTTCTTTTGATGAAATTAAATGAGTGGAGATTTATAATCATAAAGAATTCAAATTTGTGTCGAATAAGACGTAATTTTCGTTTAATTCTTGAAGAATCTTTAAGTAACGAAATAAAAAAACTTTCTAGCTTAAGATCTCTTTATACTGAAAAACGATTAAAGAATGAATTGACCCGTTCCCAATCTAGAAGGCTAAAGATGCTCCATGACTTAATAGATTCTCTTATCCAAGCACGTTATAATTCAATTCTCAATTGCTCTGAAGGAGCTATGTGCATATCTGTAATTAATTCGCGAAAACCTCCAATAGCTGCTACTATTGATAAAGATAAGGTATGGAACCCAATACTAAGATCTTGGATTTGTATCGATTGCTATATTAATTATTATATAACTGATGAAAAGAAAGAATCTCTTAGAAGAGCTATTGAAAAAGAGATGGCTGATATTGAAGCAACTCGTACATTTTTAAAGAGGTTTCTTAATAATTGAGGCTTAATTCTTAAGAAGTAATGATATTAAATAAGAAACCTAATATATAATTGCATATTTTTAAAATTAAAAACTTAAAATTCTGATTATTATTATTGTAAATGATTTTTGGTGAATCATATGAGTAAAGTTAAAGAAATACCTGTACCCGATGAGGTTAAGGGGTATTCTCAAGTTAGACTTGACATCGATTTAACAAACGGCAAAATCGAAAAATCAACATTATCAAGAGAATTCTGCCGAGACTGGATTGGGGGATATGGATTCGCTAGTAAAATACTTTGGGATGAATGTCCTCCTGGTATTGATCCTTTGAGCCCCGATAATGTTTTTGTTTATGCCCATGGACCCTTCCCTACAACCATATTGCCAACAAGTTCTAAATATGGAGTATTTGCTAAATCTCCATTAACAGGAATGTTTGGTATGGCGATATCCTCGGGATCCGTTGGAGCTCAAGCTCGTAGAGCAGGAATTAATATGATAGTAGTTAAGGGAAAATCACCTGAACCTGTATACATGGTAGTTGATGACGATGATTATTATCTTGTCCCTTGTGAGAAGACAATTTGGGGTAAGGGTTGTTGGGAAACAGAGGAACTTTTGAGAGAAGAATTTCAAGATCACCGCCTTGCTGTTATGGCAATCGGGCCTTCGGGAGAACGAATGAGTCATATGGCATGTATCACAAACGATCGTAACAGACAAGCAGGAAGAACTGGGATAGGAGCCGTTATGGGCTCAAAGAACCTTAAAGCTATTGCTTTTCGAGGCACTAAAGGCGTAAAAGTTGCCCAGCCTGCTGAGTTCTATAAATTAGCTAAAAAGTTAATAAAAGTAGCTAATGGTCCTGCTACTGCCAAATATAGGGATTTAGGTACTCCCGCAGG
>JBHLKB010000292.1:0-3929 GCA_048887205.1 Candidatus Hodarchaeota archaeon | reverse complement strand
GGAAACAATAAATCCGATTCTATATTTTTAATTTATATTAGTTAAAGTTATCTAAAAACAAGTTTTTTTTTCAATAATGTCTAATAAGAAGATTTCGCGTATCATTGAATTAAATGAAGATTTAATCGAGAATAATGATCGATTAGCAGATGAAAATAAACAGATACTCAAAGAGAAAAATATTAGAGCATTCGATTTTGTTGGAGCTATTGGAGCAGGAAAAACGGCAATTATTGAAATTATTACCGAAAGAATTGCCAAAGATTACAGAATATTTGTCATTAACGGGGATGTAGCAACTAGAATAGATGCTGATAGAATTGAAAAACATGGTGTAAAAACAATTCAGATAAATACGGGTCGTGAATGTGCCCTTAATTCATATCATATTTCCCAAGTTTTAAAAAATTATGATTTGAATGAAATTGATATTCTTTTCATAGAAAATGTAGGGAATTTGATTTGCCCTTCTGATTTTATTTTAGGTACAGAAAAAAGGATTGTAATTGTGTCCATCACTGAGGGTGAATGGGTAATTGAAAAACATCCAATGCTATTTAAGATGTCAGATGTTGCTGTAATTAATAAGATTGATTTAATAGATATAATGGATGTAAATATTAATAAGATGATCTGCGATGCCAAAAATATAAATCCTAATCTCACAATCATAACTACCAGTGCTACAACTGGAGAAAATATCTCAAAACTTATTCAAACTCTAGAAATTTAGGAATTTAACATCTTTTTTATAATACTATATGTTTTTTCACTTTCATTGTAATTAAAAGCTGTTAAATTCTCCAAATAATCGGCTGTAAATCCTTCTTCATTGAAAAGATTTTCAAAAAAATTAGCACAATTGCGTAAACCCTGAGAAGGGCTATCTACAGCATAATCCTTCCAACTCATAAAGTTAAATTCTTTAACATAAATCCAATAAAGTCTACTATCCATAAGGGAATCGATGAAATCTCCATCTGTTAAGAGTTCAATTGCTCTTTTTTTCCTGTATTTTCTAACAGCCAGAGTATAGGTTCCGCTGAATTTTTTCTGAAAGATTGAGATTCTGTCTTGCTTTAACCAAGAACTTCGAAATGATCCCACATTTTTATATCCTAACATTCTACCAATTTCTTCCATTCCAATATCCTTTATAAACCATTCAACCCATATATCTATTGGAATTCCTTTAACTGTATTCTGATCTATTAAATCGTCTTTGAATTCTTCAGCTAACTCTTTTAACTTATTCCAGTCAAAATTCGCTTTCTTCATAATATCTCTCAATTGAGTAATATTTAATCCATAAAACCATTTCTTGAAATCTTTCTTAACTCGATATGATGGAGCGCGATGTAGAGTGTTAGCAATATCTTCCATGGATATTTTTGATGTTCTAATAATACCTGCAAAATTAATCTAAAGAATGATTTTAATACATTATCCCAATTCTCCCAAAATTTATTAAGATGACTATAAATAGTTCTAAAATTGATATTTATATGGTAATAGACTAAAAGCATTTCATTAATTTCAGGACCAATAAATCCAAGGCATATTAGGAAAATAATGTCATATATAGGTAGTGACCTGTGTCCTGGTCTTTCTGGAGAGAGCACCATATTGGGCCCATTTGGAAACAATGTTCCTTGGTAACGTTCTCCATTTTTACATAGAAGGTAATTTTTAATATACCACGTTTCCCGAGCCCACGCAGTTTCATAATTTCGATGTGCTTCGATAACTTCCATATAAAAATATTTGTTATATAATATTGTTGCAATTTTTTTAATTTCAGCCTTTTTTTCCCACTTTTCCATCCCTAAAAAATTATATTTAATATAATCATTTAACGGAGATATTTCTAAATCATTTGAATAAGTTTCTATGATATAAGTTTCTAAGGCTTTCAGAATTAAGCATTCAATCAATCTACTAGGCCAATCAAAATTTATAAGATATGATTCAATAGCATCTTCCGTATGTTCAATAAACCTCTCTATCAATGTCTTCCACGTTACTCCTATATAAATTTCTGTAAGGACCCCCTCAGAAACATCGAGAGATTTAATTGGTTTAATAAAGTAAACAATACCACCATATCTTACATTTTCTTGGTCTGCGAAATTCTCAAATCCAGAGTCTCCTCTAGTTAGGAAAAATTTACCATCCAGCATTCGTTGAAGATGAGTTTTATTCTTAACAAATCGTGGAAGGTCATAAGCCTTAATAGTAGCTATTAGTACAGAACACGCTGCTTCAAATGCTGTCTTTTCGATCTTATTCATACACATCTTTTTAGAAATACTTTTAAACATTCTAAGGCTTATGTCACGATCAGTAGCTAAATTAGAAATTCTAGATATTAATTTTATTGTTCTACTTGATTTATTCTCCTCATTAGTCATTAAAACATTTTTTTCATTTAGTTTTAAATTTACATCAGTATTTTTAAAATCATCTAATTTTGGAGATTGATTTGCTCCAATTAAATATTAAGAAATTAATTTCTATTTTATTTGTTAAGCTATTAAATAAGTTAATTATTTTTTTTTGGAAGATTATTTATAGTAGTATAAACTATTTATGAAAAAACATCTAGAAAATGATTGGTTCATGGATAATTCGAAAGCATCCTATGTTATTCAAATATTCAGATATAGCAGTTGTTAATAAAATTGATTTAAAGGATGTTATGGATGTAAACATTGAAGACATGATAAAAGATGCTAAAGAGATTAATCCAAATCTCAAAATTTTTATCACAAGCGCTATAACTGGAGAGAATATCACCAAACTTATAAATTGTATCTTAAATTAGTAAAATTAAGGATTAAAACAAAAGATTATAATAATATTACTAAAAAAGTAAGTTCTGATGTATTATGTCAATAAGACAGTATAATACTGAGTTAGGATTGTTAATAGATAAGATCGTTAAAGTTTATCTTGATAAGGACAAATTTTTTGTAGGACAATTAAAAGGAGTTTCCGATGATTCTAATTTAATTCTTGTTAATGCTAAAAACGAAAAAAATAAGCAGTTCCCAAAATTGTTTATAAGGAGTAATTTTTACAATTTTGTGAGTTTAGAAGAAGAACCTTTCCCAATGCTAGCACTGGCTGAAAGAATATCAACAATATTTTCAAAAGGACATGTAAATTATATTGAAGATCAAAATATAATATCCATATTGAGTGGAAAAATTATTGTTGATGAAAATGGAGTGAGAGGATCCGGTCCTTCTGCAGATCGAGTAAGAAAGATTTTTGACCAGTTTAAGATGGATTTAGAAAGTCCTGAAGAAGATTAACTCTTTTTTATTTTTTAAATATTAAAAATTTATTTGTTTTCAAATACATTGAGCAAATATTTTAACTGAATGTCCTTAATGATATTTTTCATTGTTGCTTTCCCTAATGGTGTAATTCTAATTATTCCTATCTCATCAAATTCTCTTAAATAATCATTATCAATTAAGAATTGAACATCACTATCCCATAATTTGTTAAAAATTTCTTTTAAATCCTCAGTTTTTATATTTTCATCAACTTCTTTACTTAGTGCTATTATTAAAGCTAAAATTCCGTACTGAGATGGTGTAATATTATCATCTTTACCATCAGAAGTCAGAATGTAAAATCGTTGGTTAATAAACGTCGTTTGTATTAGCTCAAAACCTACATTTTTTAAATTTAAATAAACTTCGCTCATAATCTGTTCAAAATTAAAGCCTTTGCTTAAATTTTTGAGATCTTCTTCTCTAATAGTTTTTTGAGGATTTGTTAAAATGAGTTTTGTAATGTTTTGTACTATTTTATCAGTATTTTTTTTTTCAATTGACATTAAATACTCCACGCCTATATTGTTTTTATTTTTAAATTTTTAATTTCTTTTTGTAATTCTAAATTTGAAATGATAAAAA
>JBHLKB010000291.1:0-3959 GCA_048887205.1 Candidatus Hodarchaeota archaeon | reverse complement strand
TGAGGATTCTAAATCCGTATTTTTTATTAAAATTTGGGGAGATCAAGTTCGCGGAAGAAAATAGTATTCCTATTAATGATTTCGAGCTATCTTTGAAGAGATATTTCACAAGCCGTGATAAAATACCACATGGACGTTATAAATTTGGTGAAATTGACAATTCTTCTGTAAAAGATTTTACGCGTTCTTTTTTAAGCTATTTTGAATAAAATTTTATTATGATTTTTTAACTGTTTTAAATATTATTTTTCTTGTCTTTATTTGCATATTTTCGATATTAAGGACATCATTTTAAAGAATTAATTCTTTAAATTTGTAACAGAATTATTTTTTTTAGAAATATATAATTAGGTAAATTTAAATGGAATTTATGAGTGAAATAGAAGAAGAGCTTATTGAAACCAATGGAATTAAACTTCATACTATCATTATTGGAACTGGAGAACCCTTAATATTATTACATGGATTTCCAGAATTTTGGTATTGTTGGTCAAAAGTAATTTCCTTGCTTAAAGATGATTTTAAATTAGTAATCCCAGACATGAGAGGGTATAATCTATCTGACAAACCAGTAGGTGTTGAAAACTACAAAGTAGAAATTCTAATAGAAGATATTAAAGGACTAAGTGAATCATTGAAGTTAGGACGATTTAATCTTGCTGGTCATGATTGGGGAGGTGCTGTAGCTTGGGTATTAGCCGAAAAATATCCTGAGTTATTAAAAAAATTAATTATATTAAATGCTCCACACCATAAAATCTTTCAAAACTTATTAAGAACTAACAAAGAGCAGCAAGAAGCAAGTAACTATATGCGTGAGTTTTTAAAACCTAATAGTGAAAAGTTTTTAATTGAGAATGACTACAAAGCACTGAGAGAAGCAGTATTTACAAAAAGCTTTACTGATTTTGATAAGGAAAAATATATTGAAGCGTGGTCTCAACCTGGGGCAATAATGGGAGGTGTAAACTATTACCGAGCAATTAAAAGCTTTAACGAATGGAAGGGTATCATAGAGACGCCTACATTAGTACTATGGGGAATGAATGACATTGCTTTGAGACCCCAATTATTAGAGGGATTGTCTGATTATGTTAAAGATTTAAGAATAGAACGTAATGAAGAATCTTCCCATTGGATTACTCACGATGCTCCTGAATTTGTCTCTTCAAAAATCCGAGAATTTATCCAAAGTTAATTATCCTAAGCAAAAACCTTTTTATTTTGATTTAAGATATCACTCATGAAAAGTTTTATGAAGACGGTAAATCTCACGAGAAAATAATTCAAGATTGGATATTATAGATTAAAATCAATAAATTTATAAGGCTCATTTATTGGTTATATCATAATAATCTTTGAAAAAAGTTTAATTCTCATCTTAAATACTTTTAATTAGATAAAAAAAAATTAGAAAATGGAAGAAGATAGTAAACTATTCAGTTGGACAGCCAAACTCGATTGGTTAAATATTTTATCAATGTTAAATCTTGATAGTATTAGTGAGATTCCAATTGATAAAAAAGAAAAAGCAATCAAAAGGATTAGTAGGTTCTATAGCTTAGAAGCACTTATGGATTTTGAGCCAAGCTATTTAGATAAGCTTGTAGTAAATGAATTAAAAGAATTAATGAGAAAAGAATTAAGGACGAAAGCTGAAGAAGAAAGAAAAGCTGAACAACGAATTCGTGATACAATAACGCCATTCAAAAGAGGTGGCATTATAAAGATCGATCCACGAGATCTCCCTAAAGATTTCAATGGGGATCCTGAGGAAATGTTGAAATATTTCTATAAAAAATTTCTAGGAAAAGACGATGATGAAAATGATGATGAGAATGATAAATACAAGGAAGATAATACTGGATATTATATATAATACTGTTTTTTATAACAAAAATCTTTACTAAATCCTATAACATTAAAATAAATAAAAAAAATTAATGGATTTTACGTTTTAAAAACTTTATATCTACTCGTTTTATCTTTCTATAGCTAATAAAGAAGATTAAATAAATAAATACCGACCAAATTATCCAAGAAAGAGCTTGGCATAAATCAATATTAAAGAGATAATTAATAAAATCCTCTAATACATAAAATCCAAAATCATTCAAATCACCTGGAAAATCTACTACATTTGGATAAAGATCAATCGCTATAACTTCATGTGTATTGTTTTTTAAAGTTTCAAAGATATTTGCAATAGTTAGATTTGTAGGGTCCGATAACTCCAATTTAGTAAACACATTTAAATCCTCATTTATATGAATATCTGAGCCTCCAATACATATAAGATTATTAGATAAGCAGAACTGTCGTAATTGCACATACTTTCCTCCATAACTATCTCCATTCACTATTTCAAAGCCATCAATTCCCCAATTCCTTAACTGGGTTAAACTATATGGAACACCATTTCCTCCATTTGGATTTGAGTCGTAATTGTAGTGATTAACAGTAATGTAACCTCCATTTACTTTCACATAACTTATTAAATCTGAGGCATTCATCGCCTTAGGACCACCTGGAGTATATGATTCCAATGGAACTATTTCTTCTTCTAATCCGAAATAATTAATATGAATATCATTTTCATGATCGGTCCATTCTTGTCCTATTAAAACTATAAAATCAAGTCCATTTTTTTCAACATAATCTCGAGCAATTAATGCCCCCCTTATATTTTCATGATCAGTGAAAACTGCTCCATCAATTCCATGATTTATATACCAAATTACTCTTTCTTCAGGGGTTAACCAACCATCTGACATTGTAGTATGTACATGAAAATCAAATAAAAATTCATCATCTTCTAGCGGCAACATGGGAACAATTGTATGGGGTGTGAAAGGAGTAGAAATTAAAACGATATTACTACTAATTAGTAAAGCACCTATTCCAATGTACAAAATAGCTTCGCGAGTTATTTGTTGTTTTCTTCTTCCTTTTGCTCTTCTGAACATTGCTTTCTTAGACAAGTTAAGTGTAAGTTTTGGGTGAAGCAATTTGAGTACTGTATATCCTGCTTTTATGAAAATGAGAATAACACCAATATGAAATCCTAATTGAATAGGCACCATAAAATATCTATTTACAAAGAAATAACCCTGTACAATAAAACCAATAAGAATGTATATTCCGATTATCAACACTGCTAAAGTTAAAACTTGAAAAGAAAAAGAAATGATATCAGCTAAGGGATATGTAATGTATCTATATTTCTCTGAATTAAACTTGCCCTTTTTCTTTAAATATAAATATATCCCCCTTAATATCGGATAAAATATCAAAAAAAGGAACATCCATCTAAATTCTTTCTCAAAAATAAAAGCAATTGCTGCGAAAGGTTCTACTATATATCTCATTAATGGCAATTTACTTGAAAAGTCTGATGAAACATCAATTTGTCCAAGAGCATCATAGAATATTACAGTTCTTTGTCCAATAATAGATGATATTACGAGGAAAATAAGCCATACTAAGAAAGCAAGAGAAACGAGAGTGAAAAATTTATTATTTTTTATTAAAGATCGAATTTTCATAATAACTATTTTCATTAAACTAATTAATAAATCTTAAAACAAAATAAATAGAATTAAAATTTTCAAGTTATTATATAAGAATCTAATGTCTTTAACGATTTCCCGAATTTTTGGTATATTTTAACATCAACAAGAGGTAGTAAATGACAAATCTTTCTCTTCAAATCTTTTTCGTTAATTTTACATGATTTGGATGGTTTTATCCCTTTCAATGTTAAATATAATATAGGCATTTGAGGATTAGATGGATGAATCTCATAATTCAGGTATTTTAAAGATGATTTTAATCTTTTAATTATTAATTCCTCAATATCTTTCTTATTTTTAAATTCCAAATTCAAATAAATTTTTTCCCATAAATATTTTCGATTAGTAAGACGAAATACTTTAACTTTTTTTACAAAATTTTTAGAT
>JBHLKB010000290.1:0-3966 GCA_048887205.1 Candidatus Hodarchaeota archaeon | reverse complement strand
AAATATTTTACGAGAATTAATTGATTCTCTTCTATGGAATTAATTAAAGAATTTCAAGCCCTTGATAATTATGTCATTGACTTTCTTTATTATCAGGAGTTGCTCTTAAATCAGATCATAAAATTCAAATAATTAAATTAGGAAGAATATCAACAAATAGAAGAGATAAAAGTCAAACCAAAAGGAGTTTATGGGATTGCTTTTTCCCCTAAATGGAAAATGTTGGCAATGGCTGCAGCAGATAAGAAAATAAGAATTTGGAAGAATTTATAGGCTTATAAAATGAACACTGCTGCTGCAACAACAGCTGTCCATTCGTTTTCTTCTCTTACTGTTGCGCACGAGGTAATATTTTTAGTTTCAACTATTTTTCCTCCCATTTTAAACACTTCTTTTTTTTCATCATAATTTAAATTGGGATCAAAAGGAATACCAAGAGTAGTAGCTAACATTTCTGCTGCTAAATCCTCAGCAATATCTCCTACTCTCTCTGGCTTAACCCCAAAAGAATGATGTTCACTTAAATATCCATATTGCCCCCTATTAGCAGGTTTAGCAACTCCGATAGAAGCACAGATTAATCGATTGTATTCATTAGACTCTCTTCTAGCTAACACAGCAAATATAACTTGACCTGGACGAAGTTGTTTCAAACCATCTTCTGTGTTAATTTCAATACAATATGGAGGTAAAATGGAAGAAACATTTACAATATTATATTTTTCAATTCCAGCATCTCTAAGGGCCTCTTCGAAAGCAGCTAGCTTGGATTTATGAAAACCCTTACCCTTAACGAAGAAAACCTTTTTTGGGACTAATGACATTACTTTATTATTCTTTCTTTATAATTATTGATTAAGAGTTTAATATTAAAGGTTATATTTAAAATTAATTTCCACTCAAATAACATATTAAAATTTATTTCATTTAAATTAAAATAATTTTCCCTAACTCTATTATCATTCAATTAATTTTTATAACTAAATAAAATGGGATAAAAAGGAGAATTGAAATAATGAAATAAAGAAATTCTACAAAAGATATCTAAAGCATACCCAATCTAAAACTCACATTTAAATAAAATATTAACATTTCAAGACTTTTCTATAAAATTCAAACAGTTCACTTTAAAACTATTAAACCATTTAATTTTATTTATGAAAACCCATCAAAAAGAAGATTTTTTAATAAATAAGGTAAAACCATTTAATCCAAAGAAAATAAATAATATAGATGATCTTTTAACTGCTCTAAAATATTGTGGTTTCCAAGGAAGAAATCTTGGTTTAGCACTTGATATCTTAGAAAAAATGGTTATTGATAAAAATTGTCTAACAGTTCTAACTTTAAGTGGCGCTATGGTTCCTGCTGGGATGGGAGTACTAATTTCGGTATTAATGGAATATAAGTTAATTGATATATTAATTAGTACTGGTGCTAATATTACACACGATTTAGTGGATGCTGCTAGTAATATAGGTCATTATCTCGGAAGTCCATATGTAGATGATGATGAATTGTTCAAACATCGGATTAATAGGATTTATGATATCTTCTTACCTGAAGAAAATTATGATAGAGCTGATATTAAATTGTTAGATATTATTCAATCTTCATTTGAAATGAAAAATATTCAAATTACGCCCTCAGAATTTCTAAAAAGGATTGGTAATAAATTAACAGGAAATAATATCCTTCCAATGGCAGCTAAAAATAACATCCCAATATTTACACCTGCTTTTTCAGACTCAGAATTAGCTTTAAAACTTATTAAATACGATCTGTATGAAGGATATGATTTTCAGTTTGATATATTAGGTGATGTGAAAAAATTTGGAGAGATTGTTAAAAAATATAAAGAATATGGAACTATTATCGTAGGTGGTGGTGTTCCGCGAAATTGGGCACAACAAATCTTTCCTATGCTAGATCAATTTGATAGGATAAAGAAAATGGGTTATAATTACTCAGTTCGTATTCACACTGCTATGGAGTATGATGGAGGACTTTCAGGTAGTACCTTTTCAGAGGCAAAATCATGGGGTAAATATACCTTAGAAGCAAAACATGTGAGTGTATGGTGCGATGCTACAATTGCGCTGCCAATTTTAATAACCGGTTTATTGCAACGATTAAAAATCATTTAAATCTTTCTAAGCTTCTTCTAACATTATTACATTTTCTAATTCTTCAAAAGCTTTCTTTTGCTTTTGCTCATCAAGTTTGCATTCTACAATTTTCCAAAATCTATACTCATGATTTAAATAAGCTGGACAGCTTTCTCTTGTCTCTTTAGGACAATCTGTAATTTGCCAACATTGAAAATTTGTCTTTTCAAAAAATTTATGGAACTTTTTTGGTAGTTTTTTATAATCAAACTTAGTTTCTTTGATATAATTATCTAAATCATTCGAATTATAAGTGTTCCAAAATAATAAAATTTTGTTTTTGTTTTCTTCCTTCTTAAGGTAATCAAACATTGCAGCCATAGCTTTTCCTGTATATGTTGTTTCAAAACTAAATCCTTTTTCTTTGCCCTCTAAATCAAAGATAGTATCTACTGCGTTTTGGCTTTTTTTGGTTTTAACTCCATAACCAGAACCTAAATATCCTCTTACTAATTCGAAATCATCTTCAGTAACCTTTATTTTTGGAAAATTCTCATCTTTTTTATACAAATATTTAAGAGCTTTATTAGCATTTCTAGCTAAGTTAGAAGCATTGGCAAGGAATTTTTTATACACTGCTACAGCAAAGACTTTAGATTTTAATCCTAGTAATTTGCATCCTGCTACTAACCCTGCAGCTGTTCCTGTAGTAGCATTTGCTAAAAATATTAAATCAGGTTCGGGAATTTGCCCACTTTTAATTTGTTCATTTAACTCAAAAATTGCTTCTATAAAACCAACCACTCCTAAAGGTGTTCCTCTACCAAACAAGAGACTTCCTCCCGGAAGTATAAATTCGTATTTGCGATGGAAAATCCAGAAGAATAAGGCTTTAATAAATGTAAATATATCAGTTTTCCCTAGATGTAATTTTGCTTTAAAATAATCATATAGCAATAATGAACGTTGGACATGCCAAGTAAGAGGTTGATTAAACAGAAATAAATCACATTTTAGAGGAGGATTTAATTTATTACAAAGTATTGCGGAAACTAAACCATGATGTGTCCCAATACCTCCATAAGTTACAATCGCCTTTTTCTTTTTCTTCAAAATAGCGTTTCCAAAGATAAATTCAAATTTTCTTAACTTATTTCCTCCATAAATATGATGATTTATATCGTCTCTTTTAATAAATATCTGACCTTTATCCAAATTAAGATATTTTTCTAATTCATGTAATCTTTCTATAGCTGTAGGTAAATTTTTAAGCAAAGGTATCCAGGGCACTTTTTCCTTCAAGGGAGGATACTTTTTGAATAAAAATGGTCCTGTTCGCTCCATATTAATTAGAATAATAAATTTGTAAAAAACATTTATATCTGGAAATTGAATGAAAATTTTATATAAAAGAAATATTTAAAATACTTCTAATGCTTTTCTTTCACGAACTTTTCAAGTCTTTTCTTAAGGTCCTCAGATTGTCCCATTAATATCATAACCCGTAATTCTTTAGCTAGCACTGATTCAATTGAAGCATCTTGATTCTCATTTATCAACTTTTTTGCCCATTTAAGAACTACATGATCTTTTTGGACTATTGAGTTAGCATTACGTCTAAGAACCCTTCTTAATCCTTCAGGTTTGCAAACTTGATTCACTAAACCTATATTGAGGGCTTCCTCAGCACTAATCTCTGAACCTAAATACATTAATTGTTTTGCTCTTCCCTCTCCAATAATTCTTGGTAATAATTTTGTAGAAGCATTTGAGAAAAATAACCCTATTCCTAATTCGGGAAGCATTATCCGAGTATCATTAGCAGCAATTCTCAAGTCACAATATAATAATTGTTCAA
>JBHLKB010000289.1:0-3968 GCA_048887205.1 Candidatus Hodarchaeota archaeon | reverse complement strand
TTCTTTAATAATGGTGTACTCTTAAATCATCCTATAGAAATCCAAGGACAACTACTTGTTAGAAACGGAATAATGGTAGGTGCCGCAGGAGAGCAAGTAATTAGAGAAATAATTGAAAAAATGTAATCTTATCTTTTTATCGAAAATTTTATTATCCTTATTCTAAATTCCTCTTCTTTAAATTACTTTAAATCAAATAAAGTGATTTCTGTGCATGTTTTTTTATCTAAAAATAATTTAAAGTGGTGATAAATAAAGTAGACGGCGCAAATCATACAAATAATCTGTGAATTGAATTAAAAATTTTTTATTTGATGAAATTTTTTAAATATTTAATTAAATATGAGATTGGAAAAAACAAATATGAATTTTTCAAGGAAAGAGTTATTAAAAACAGAAGCTACGATGAACCAAATGCGTAATGCAATCTATCATTTAGCAAGGTTAATGGAAAAGAATTCAATACAAGATTCAAAAGAAAATTTCAGAAGAATGGGAAAAAATATTGCTAAAACTTATGTTAAATATTGGAAACCTATAGAAATAGTCACATTGACAAATTTGAAGGATGTTATTACAACTATTTATCAAAAAGTATTGGATAGTACCATTTCAATTGAAATTAACTATATTGAGAAACTTATTACGGTAAAAGATTATAAATGTGCTTTATGTAAATATCATTATGATGATGTAGAAATTGCTGGTTGTGAAATAATATTGGGAATGGTAGCTGAATTTATATGTCTTATATGTAAGGAATCTAATGAAGCTTCATCTATTTTTTTAGAACCATTTGAAGTAAGTGAATCCCAAGCTTATGGAAGTAAAATGTGTATTCAAATATATAAATACAAATTAGGAAAGGAAGGGTTAATATGGGAGCATTTCAATGGTTAATGAAAAAAATAACCAAAGTATTTGGACGATCTACTAATGCTTTATTTTATACACTTCTTTATAGAGAAATTCTTAAAGAAATAAATGAGATTACTAATAATGAGGAAGAAAGCCTTATTATTCTCAGAGAAATCGGTAAAAGGGCAGCATCTGAATCGTGTGAACGGCATTCAAGTATATTTAAATTTATGCCTGGTAATCCTAAAAAAGTATTAGATTATTTTGAAATTCTTTGGGTTGTTGTTTTTGGTAGGGAGTTAGATGATTATTCTTATGAAGAAGTTCAAAAAGACGACTCAAAATACAATGACTATATATTAAAAATTAAAAATTGTCCGATTTGTGCAGGATTTGGGCAAGATATTGAAGATACCTTTGATTTTAGTAAAGTAAAACACGAAAAATCGGAAGGATTGGCATGTGGTCTCTGTGGGATGTTAGAAAGTGTTGCTAATTTCATATTAAAAATAAAAAGAAACGACTACAGAATTCAAATAGTTGAACAAAACTGCATTGCAAAAGGAGGCGATTGTCTGCAATTTATCTGTAAAATCCACGATTATATAGAATGGAAAGAACTTTTGGATTTAAAATCTCAAGAAAAAGTAGCTTTGAGTGTTTATTTTAAAGAAAGTTTTGAAGAAGAGATTATTCAAGAAACAAAGCTAGATATAATAGACAAACTTCAAGATGTAATATCGATAGATAAACTAGAAGAATATCTTGATGAACCTTTAGAAACCATTAAAGAAAGGTTGGGAGAATTTATTAAAGAAAAACTGAATATGGAACCTGAACACTTCTTTGATTACTTTCGGAATTATGAAGATGACATGATAAGAATCATCGGCTATTTAGGCACTCATCTTTTAAACGAATATGGGGGAATCTTGGAAAAATCACTTAAGAATGAATGGTTTGCGAAAGTTCTTGGATATCTCTTTAAACAATTAAAAGAAATGACTTTATTATTCATTCCTCTTGATGTCATTCGAGATTACAATAAACTACTTGTAAGCTTTTTAGAAGGATTAGCACCTCCAGAGATGGTTGAAAATATAAAACTTTTTACAGGAAAAGACACAATTAATTACCTTTTTGAAGGTGCACAGATGGCTCTTGAAAATTTGGGTATTAAATTTTCTGAATTAAAAGAAAATGTATGGGAAGAGTTAAAAGAAGAACGTGAAAATGGGTTAATAACACCAGAAACCTCTACAATTGATAGAACCCGTGAGAGAGTTCCTCAAATTATAAGCATTATTCAAGAATTTTTGATGATAATCAATGATATTCTCACTTTACCAATTAGAGTTTTGATATCAGAAAGTCATTATGGATTAAAAACAGCAATTAATTCGGTTGTCTCTGAAGAAGAAGGTTTATATGGTTCAATCAGAGAACGTTTTGATCATATCTTCGATCAAATTCAAGAAATAAGAAAATAAGAATGCTTTCTTCATTAAGAATATTTTATTTATTTTTACTTTCAAGTTTTAATTTTTCAGACCTATAAATTTCATAAAACCAAGCTACAATATATTGAAAGAAAAAGCGTTCACGTAATACATCATAATGAGATTTCCCCTTTAAGCTTGTTAATTTCGCAATGTCTTCAGATTTAATTTTATTATTAGCTACCAAATTCATTCGCGTGATAAATTGATCCCTGAGCTTAATTCTTCTAAGGATAATAGAAATTGCCTTCGAAATTTTATTTATTAACTCATAAAGCTCAGATTTATAATCCTGTTGAAATACATCAATTTCTTTTAGGAATTTTTTAACTTTTTTTATTATTGGTTCTTTTTTATAGTAATTAATTATCTCTTTTTGATTGAGAATATCAGATAAGAACTTTATTATTTTATAATTAACTTTATCATCAATTCCAGAATTCTTAAGCTCTTTTTCTAATTTTATCAAAAACTTTCTTTTTAAATATTGTTTATATTTGATAATAATTGCTTCAGTTTCTTTTTGATCCGAACATATTTCAATTACTTCTCCTCTAGGACTAGAATATGTGAAGCCTAATCCTTGCGGTCCTAAACCTCCAAGAAGAACCATCGATAAACTATAAAAATTATAATTATCCTTTTCTAAGATTTTATTAATATTTTTAAAAATATTCTTTGGTGAAACAAGATGTTTTTTAATCTCACGATGTTCATGTTCTTCTTCAGTGTCATAATAATACATCCGATATTTATATATAACATTAAATTCTATGAGTTCTTTCTCCTTAACTGGTAAGGGGCGTATTTGGTTTTTAGACTGATTCTTATAATACATATAATTCTTTTTAAATATATTAATAAAATTTTCTATAGGACTTAAATATCTAACACTTAAACCATAAACTGTATATTGATCGAAAAAAATATTTTTAATGTAATACATTAATCCATCGAGATCTGGAAGAAGAGAAATAGCATTGTCTAGAAAATATTCATAAAGATCGCGTGGCATCACTTCAAAAACGTATAAAATAAAAGAATTTGATACTTTCCCGAATAAATCATTTAAATTTGATAAAAATAATGTATCTTCCTTGAGATTTTCAATGATTCTTTTTTCAATTTGGTCAATCTCTTTCTCAAATAAATTAAATTTGTTGCAAAATCTCAAAATATCTATTATTTCTCCTAAAGCAGAAGTTTGATATCCTTTTGTTATTTTATCAGTACAATTCAATAGTAAGTCTGAAATAATATTGAAACGATTAGGAATTTTCTTTACATCAATGAAAAGATTGAAATCAACAGATGCATTGAATAATTCATTAAAGCTTTCAAATTGCCCGGATTTAAGACAATATGAAAGAGCTTCATAATATGTTTTTTCAAGTCGTTCTTTATTTTTTATACCTAAAAGCTTTGATTTTATTTGTCCGAAAAACCGATTTGATGGCATCATATGATTAATCTGATAAAATAATAATTATAAAATACTTATAGCAATATAAAATTAAAATCTGAAAAATAAGATTAATCTAACAATTCAGCAATTTTATTAGAAACACTTTGGATATTTAAAAAAACCATTCCAAGTGAAGCATCACTTTT
>JBHLKB010000288.1:0-3970 GCA_048887205.1 Candidatus Hodarchaeota archaeon | reverse complement strand
TTAGTTAGTTTTAAGATTTCGAAAGAAAATATGATAATTATTCTTTAAAATTGAAAGTAATTTTCGTGAAACGGTTATTATTCTTTAAATTTTCATAGCAAGTACATGATTACAATAAATATGAGAAGAGATTGCTATAATTACAATAAATTATTGTAATGCTTGTTTAAAATATAGCAATCAATTATCCTTAGAAGTTGAAAACTGTAAAATTTAGCATTATAATAATCTTGGTCAGGATAAATTATTATATATAACTTATCGAAATAATTCAAAATTGTTAATAATAAAATATCTTAATTTATATCAATAAATTATATTCAAACAATCTTTAGGTTTTGGAAGATTTAGATAATATAGGGAAAGGCTGAAAAAATGGGAAAAGAAAAAGGAATTATATATATTTGTGATATTTGCGGAAAAAAGAGAATGTACCAATTTGATAAATGTCCGAAATGTGAAAAAGAAGTATGCTATGATTGTACGAGAACAATATTAGGAATCGATCATAAAGAGTCTATATTCACAAAGATTAATTGGGATAAAGATAGTATAATGCATTCAAGGGAATATAATCCAAGTAAAGATTTAGATAAACTACTTATTTTTGAAAAAATTTTCTGTAAGGAATGTTTTGAAGAATATGAAAAAGAATTTGAAAAATTTGCGCGTTAAAATGATTTAAATCAATAATAAAAAATAATTAGTTGACGGAATGCCTAATAGCGTGAAGAATCAATATAACTTTAATTATTTATTCGAGATTTAGTTTAAATCTTTTCTGCTCTATCTCTCAAGAGTGGTATCATCAATATTAGGTTCTCTCTTAGAATTTTTTGTCATTTTATTCCACATTTACATTTTAAATTGGATAATGATTTTCATTTTTAACATTCTTTTAGATTCTTATACAAAAAAGTAATAAAAATTTTTATTTTTAAAATTAAGCTAGATTAGGTCAGAATATCGATTTGAAATTCTTTAAAATATCATTGAGAATGTCCGTTTTTATGTTAAGTTATTTAATCCGATATAAATTCATATTTTCTTCTTTGTCTTCTATATAAGGGATTAATTACATGTTTCCTGAAAAAAATTTATAGAGTTGAAAATAAATTCAAATGTTTAATAATTACAAAAATGTTAAATAATAGAGTGGGATTTAATATTAATATCATTATTGATGGACGATCAATGTTATTTAACTATTTTCAAAAGTATAGTGGTTATAATTGATTTTCGATTCATTATTAATGAATGATTGTTTTCAAAAAGAAAAAATCTATTAAAAAATGAATTAGAGATTGAATAAAAATGAAAAATGAAATTAATTTTAAAAGAAGGATAAAGATTTTATTATTTATTTCGGTTCTTGCATTATCTTTTGTGCCTTTTGTTGTAGGTGGAGTATTATCATCTACTGAAGTTAATAGATTCTCCGAAATCAATTTCAGTAACATTAAAACTGCAAATAGTATAGATCCTCCAGCGGGATTAGTCAGCTGGTGGCCTGGGGATCAAAATCCGTTTGATATTGCTGGTACTAACCATATACACATGAAAAATGACACAACTTTTGTACTAGGAAAAGTCGGGGAAGCATTTCATTTTGATGGTGATGGTGATTATATGGAAGTACCAGATGATCCTTCATTGAAGCCAGGAACATCCTCCTTTTCAATAGATTTCTGGTTGAAGACAACATATGGGGGATATCAAACTTTTTTAATCAAGGGTAGCACCCAGCAGGGCTTCGGTGGGGTGTATCAAATTGAAATGAGTGAGAACGGTTTAATCAGATATGTACTTGGAGATGGTGAAGGACACAATATATTAGTCGAAGGCATCAATGAAGAACTCTCTGTTAATGATGGAGAGTGGCATCTCATTACCTTAACGGTTGGTGGATATCCGAATTGGGTTTCCACTCTCTATGTTGATGGGGTGAAAGATTTCTCGAGGCTCTTGACAGGACTTGGCTCTATTGACCCTATAGGTCCTCTTTACTTTGGGCGATTATTGCCTGGAATTTGGCAGATGCGAGGTGAATTGGATGAGATAGAATTTTTTAACAGAAAACTCACGGAATTTGAAATCCAAGCTATTTATAATGCTGGTGAACAAGGAAAGAATAAACCAGATAAGGAAATAATCGTTCCGAATCCAGTTCTAATCAACACAGATATTACATTAACCCACGATTTATGCTGTCAAGGTGATGGTCTGATCGTTACTAAGGACGGGATTACAATCGACGGAGAAGAAGGCTTTAAACTTATCGGTCCAGGCTATGGATTCGGGATCAATCTCAATGGCCATAGCGGTGTTACGATAAGGGATTTTCACATAGAAAAATTCGATTACGGTATTTGGGTGGAAAATGTTGCTGGAAATACGATAAAAATCAACTACATGACAAAGATGAATTTCGATGCAATTTCTCTTATCTCTGCCAGTGGTACAACTGTAACTAATAATATATATGAAAAGAATTCTCGCGGGATATATATGGATTCAGATTCCACATCTAACGAGGTTTATCTTAACCTTTTCATGAAGAATGGCGTTCAAATGCTAGATGAAGGTATAAATAATTTCTGGTGGAGTCCAGAGCTGGGATTGGGTAATTTCTGGAGCAATTACTGGGGAGAAGATCTAGATGGTGATGGGTTAGGTGATACAAATTTACCTCATATGGGAGTTGATGAAGCCCCGCTTACGGATCCGTCGATTCCTTACCAATTTGATTTATTGCCATTCGGAGGTGATTGGTGGCAAAGCCTCACATGGGTTATGGTTTGGCGGGGGGGTTGGTCTCCTGTAGATATACAAGCGTCAGATCCGTTAGGGAGAATTATTTCTAGAGATGAAAATCAAATTGGGTATGATGCGTTCTATGTGGAGGATACTGAGTGGGAACCGGGAGTAACTAAAGTAATGGTAATAATTGCTACATCACCGTTGGAAACTTCTCTATGGGGAGATTATTCCTTCCAAATGGAGGCATTAGAGGATCTCGATTATTCAATGGAATGGTTTGCATTCCAACAAGGAAATATCTTGTTTGAACGATCAGTGGAAAATGTCCCAATGAGTGCCAAACAGATTAAAAATGTTGTAATAAACCTTGAAGAAGACCCTAGCGGTGAAATTATCGTCTCACCAACGCCACAGTATAACTTTGGGGGCATACTCCAGCCGATAAATCCCGATGGATCCAGTGTGTTCAAACAAAAAAGCACTATTCCCGTGAAATTCCAGCTTTTCAATGACCTTGATTTACCGATTGGCACCGCCCATGCTACAATTGAAGTTGTAAAAATTAGCGACGGGGTTTCCGGAGATTTTGAAGAACCTGTATCAACTTCAGCAGCAGACAATGGAAATATATTTCGTTATGATGTACTAGAACAGCAATATATCTTTAACTTAGGAACCAAACAGTTAGAAGTAGGAACTTATACAATTAAAATATCTCTTGATGATGGTCAGATCTTTACTGTTCAAATCTCTCTGAGATAGAAACGGTTAGATCCCCATTTTTTTTTTATTAGTATTCCTTTTATATTAAACTAAGTAAGAAATTAAAAACATCTTGTATTGAAATGCTAAATCTATGAATACCCATATTAAATTACTCAAAACTCTATATAAAAGACTTGTATCTGAGAGAGACATAATTAATTTAATTATGATACGTATAATTTAAGTTTAAAAATCTTTTTAAAAAGAATTTATTAGCAATGAAAAAAGTATGAAAAATATAAAAAATCCAATTTTTCATAATATAAAATAGAGAAGAGTGATAAAAGTTTTTTTTATTACCTCCTGATAGAATAGAAGCGATACAGCAAAAAATAAATTGAGAGCGTCTTTATATTATTAGAGGTTAACCGAATGAATGAATTTAATGGGTACGAAGAAGTTCGTAAACTCTTTACGAAATTGGAGAAACAGATAGGAGAAAATG
>JBHLKB010000287.1:0-3986 GCA_048887205.1 Candidatus Hodarchaeota archaeon | reverse complement strand
CAGAGTTCATATCGAAATCAAATTGAATATTCAAAGCTCTTGTACGTACCATCGGCTCTAAAAAGAAAAATCTTACAGTGAATACACCATCCTTTCTAAAAATTATCGGCAAAATAGTCCATTTTGCAAAATAATAATTTTCCGTGCATAATTCCATTCCTTTCTTAAATAAGCCCATTTCTCGTGGCGTTAGGGTTGAGTTATTCTTATATATAAGTTTAGTTTTTGATATGTGAGACTTCTTTTCAAGACTTAATGATATATTATTGTTTACAATCTCTTTTTCAAATATGTAAAAATAAACGGGTAATACTCCAGGAAAATATTTTTGATTTTCTTTAAGATGAGAACTTACCCAAACTTTTGTAAGAATTCGAAATATGTAATAACCTAGTATAAAATATGTATAGGTATTAACTACTAAGAAAAATAAGGTTATATCAGGAAAATAAAAATAGACTATTAAAAGGTTTGTTATAAATATCCAAGAAGTCAGTAATGTAAACGAGCTACCTGCCTTTTCAACATAAAAACAATATTCTTTTTTAGATATAGGGTAAAAACAGGGTATTTTTGTAGTAGTGAGTAAGTCAAGAGAAACATGTATTCCATAGAAAATAATTCCTACAATCCAAACAAAGAGAAAAGGATATTGCGTTATGATTGAATAAATCCCCCCTATAATTGTAGATAATATAACTCCTATAACATAAGAGTGTGAGCCAGACCGATGTTCAAGATAATTTGATTTGAATCTTCGTCTTAGCGGAGAGATAAATATATCCAAATCAGGTAAGATAGCAAAAAATATAGCTAAAAAGAAATAATTAAAAGTAACTTCCTTGAGAAAAAGAGTATACATAAGTGCTCCAAAAATTAAATGAGTGAAAAAGTCCATATATTGAATCTCAGTTGATTATGTTTTATAGTTTACAAAAATTAAAAAGAGAGGAAAAAAAATCTCTAAATCAAATTATTTAAAAAAATTACATTCATTTTTGAAAATTATTCCATTTCTCTTCTAGATTTGGATCTTGAATTGTATCCATGATATATTTTGCATATTCTTCTCCAGTTGCACCAGTATCTCTTCCAGTAACTTTTAATCTTTTCTCATAAATTGCACATATATCCAACGCCATTTCCAGTTTTTTAGCTTTTTCTGTAAATCCAATATGATTTAAAAGCATAGCAGATGCTTTTATAATACTTGTTGGGTCAGCATATTTAATCCTTCCAGTTTCAACCATTCTTGGAGCGGTACCGTGTATAGCTTCAAACATGGCATATCGTTTTCCAATATTTGCACTTCCAGCGGTTCCAACAGAACCTTGAATCTGAGCAGCTTCATCTGTAATAATGTCTCCATACAGGTTTGGTGCCACAAACACTTTAAACTCTGACTGTCGTGCTGGATCAATTAATTTTGCAGCCATGATATCAATATACCAATCATCAAATTTTACTTCTGGATATTCATTTTTAGCAAGATCCTTTGCCATGTTTAAATACATACCATCGGTTGTTTTTACAACATTAGCTTTAGTTACTAAAGAAACTCTATTAACACCTGTCTTTTTAGCATAATCAAATGCTAATCTTAAGATGCGTTCTGTACCCTGTAATGTATGTACACAGAAATCAAAAGCCAAATCATCGGTAACTCTAATTCCTTTTGAACCTAATACATAAGCTCCTTCTGTATTTTCTCTGAAAAATATCCAATCAATTCCTTGTTCAGGAACTTTGACTGGACGAACGTTTGCAAATAAATCTAATTCTCTTCGCATAGAAACGTTTGCGCTTTCGAGATTTGGCCATTTCCCAGCGGCAAGATCAGCTGAGCTTGGAGTATGAGTAGGACCTTTTAAAATAACATGGCACTTTTTTAATTGTTCCAAGGATTCATCGGGTATTGCCTTCATTAATTTTGCTCTATTTTCAATAGTAAGTCCTTCAATATCTCTGAATTCAACCTTTCCAGTATCAACTTCCTCTTTTAAAAGAAATTTAAGAATTTCTTCAGCATGTTTTGTGATTTCTGGACCTATTCCGTCCCCTCCAGCAACCCCAATAATAATAGGCTTTAATGTTGAATAATCTATCCAATCTGCGCCTTTCTTTAAATTCTCAATTCTGCTTAATTGCTCCTTTACTAGTTTTTCAAAGTGTTCTTTTGCTTTTTCCACTACATCAACCATTTTTTATTTCCTCAATTTATTTTCTTTATTTTTTTTTGAATCTTTTTTTTATTATTTATTTTCAAATAAAAAAATTATTATTTTTAATCCGAGAATAGGATTTCATCCCAAGGTTGTCTATATAAACCAGCCCTTTGTCTTTTTTGATCAAATACATGACCCATCATCCCTATTGAACGACCAAGAACAAATAAACCGTTTAAAGCCTCACTATAGATAACATCCTCTATTTCTTCTGGAGAAAAGTCTAGGTTCTCTAATAAGTCTAAAAAGGTAATCCCAATGCAACCATCAACATTTAATATTAAATTATTTCTCTTTGCTGTTGTCAATTTCTCTACTTCAAGAGCGAAATCTAAGTGTGGATGGTTTTTGAAATTCTTGAATACAAATTCCTTTAGTAATAGAACTCTAACATCAGGGTTTTGAACTGATTTAATTCGATGTCCTATTCCTGGAATGTTAATTTTAACGACATCTTTCATATATTTAACAAACTCTTGCGGTTTCATTCCCTTCTGTAAGGCTTCCCTTACATATTTTGCTGCATCTGATATTGCACCTCCAAACCTAGGACCTATTGTTAAAATCCCACTAGCTAAAGCAGACATAAGATCTTTCCCCGCACGAGCTGTAATAATCGCATTATGTGCTCCAGAAACAGCAGGTCCATGATCAGCAGTTAATTTAATTACCATTTCAATAAATTGTTGAGCAAATTCTGGTAACTCTCGCTTAAACCATAAGAGACCAATAACATATCCAATTGATCGATTATTCCTAATTATATCATCTAATCCAACTCCCGCAAACATCGGAACATCACCGCGATCATCACTAATCGTAACAACAACATCAGAAGGTCTTCTAACTAATCCTAATCTAACAGCTTCATTGAAATCAGTTGGGATCTTTGGAGGTTCCTCTTCTATAGCAGGCTTAATTTTATCTTCTTGTACTAGTTTTTCATAGGTTTGTTTAATTAATTTATCAAAATCTTCATAGGATTCAGGTACAAGTGCTCCTGCTTCCTTAAGAGCCTGATTTTTAGCTTCTGCCGTCTCTTTTGAAGAACCTGCCATAGCGCCAGCATGTCCAAATTGTAATCCTTGTGGTAAGATCTTAGCTGCTGTACCAGTAACCCATATAACAATTGGTTTAGTAATCTTTTTATTCTTCAGAGTATCTACTATCTCATATTCTTCTATTCCACCAATTTCCCCTAAACAAACTAACATTTTGATTTTTGGATTTGCTTCATAACGTAAAAGATGATCAATTAATCTTGAACCAGGATAACGGTCGCCTCCAATTGCTATAGATTCATAAATTCCATCTGAAGTTTGGGCTATCATAAAATTCATTTCATTACTTAAACCTCCTGACTTAGACACAAATCCTACTGAACCTGGGCGATATAACTTTGACAGAATGATATTTTCGAGAGTTCCTGCTGTATTGGCAATTTTAAATGCCCCAGCCTTTATCCCACCTACAGTTGCAGGACCTATGATAACTTTATTTTTCTCATTAGCGATTTTAATCAAAAGTCTACTTTGTCTTTCTGGAACGCCTTCTGCAATTATAACGACTACTTGAATTGTGTTTGCTTCAAGTGCTTCTTTACTTGTATCATAAGCAGATCGAAAAGAGGCAAAATTTATCATTACATCAGCATTAGGATGCTTTTTTACAGCCATTTCAAGTGTTTTATATACTGGGATGACAATTTCTTTGCTTCCCCAAAAAACTTTATGGTATGCAATTGCAGCTTCTTGAGTAGGT
>JBHLKB010000286.1:0-3986 GCA_048887205.1 Candidatus Hodarchaeota archaeon | reverse complement strand
TTTCCCATAATTATTATTATAAATATTATTTATTATAAAAATCATTATATATATTTACAAACTAAAAATTAAACTTAAAATGATTAAAAGGGCTAGAGAATTTTCTAATTTTGATGTATTCGCTATTGTTAAAGAATTAGATTCAATCTTGATAAATGGTACAATTTTAAATATATATGAAATTGAAGATTTATTGATATTAAAAATCAAAACAAATTATGGAAAGAAAAATTTAATTGTTAAAAAAGATTCTCGGATCAATTTAACGGAATATAATTATCCCATTCCAAAATATCCCAGTCAATTTATTATCTCTCTAAGAAAACATTTAAAAAATCGAAGAATTTTAAAAATCTCCCAACACGAATTTGATAGGATTATCGTAATTGAACTAAGTAATAAAGACACTCACCCCTGGAAATTTATTATAGAATTATTTAATAAGGGAAATTTCTTATTATTAGACGAAAATAATATCATACAAATAGCTAGGAAATATAAAAAATTTAGAGACAGAGATCTTTTGGCTAAAAAAGAATATTTTTTTCCCATATCTCATGGAAAAAATTTCTTAACTATTAATAAGGAAGAATTTAAAGATCTATTCAAAAACTCCGATACAGAGATAGTTAGAGATTTATCCAGAAATATTCATATTTCAGGATTATATAGCGAAGAAATATGTTATCGAGCAAATATCAATAAAACAACTTATGGAAAGAACCTTAATGATGAGGAATATGAACAATTATACGATTCCTTCAAAAAATTAAGAAATCAACTTTTATTTGGGAAAATAGATGCCCAAATCGTGTTTGATCAACAAGGGAAGCAAATTTCTGTGATCCCCTTTGAAATTGAAATGCTTAAAGATTATAAAAAAAAGGGTTTTGCACTATTTAATGAAGCAGTTGATGAATATTTTTCAGCAATCGATTCTGATATTATTAAGAGTCCAAAAGATCAAAAGATTAAGGATCAAATAAAAACTCATGAGAAAATTTTAAAAAATCAACAAGAATATCTTGAAGAGCTTAAAATTAAAAAGAAAAAATATTACAATATCGGAGATTTTATATACGCTAATTTAAATTCATTAGAAAAACTAATATCTGTAATATTGGATGCAAGGGAAAAAGGATATGAATGGGAAGAAATTAATAGCAAATTAGTTAAAGCAAAAATGAAAAATTTAAATGGAACTGAATTTTTCGAAAGGATTATTCCTTCAACTAGTCAAGTCATAATAAAAGTTAACGATGATAACGTTTATATAGATTTAAAGAAAAGTTTAGGGGAAAATGCCAATATTATCTACTCTAAGGGGAAAAAAGCTGAAAAAAAAATAGAAGGAACAATTACGGCAATCTTCAAAACTAAACAAAAAATTGAAAAATTAAAACTTGACAAAGAATCAATAGATACTGAAATTGATCTCCTAATTAAAATCCCAAAGAAAAAGTGGTATGAAAAATTTAGATGGTTCCAATCCAGTAATGGGTTTCTGGTAATTGGGGGAAGAGATGCAAGCTCTAATGAGACAATTTTTAAAAAACATTTGGACTCAAATGATTTGATTCTGCATACAAATTATCCCGGTTCACCCTTAACCATAATAAAAAATCCTGAAAATAAAGAAATACCAAATATCACAATAAAAGAAGCTGCTTATTTTGTCGCAAGTTATTCAAGGGCTTGGAAAGAAAACTGGGGTGTTATAGACATTTTTTATGTAAAACCTGATCAAATCTCTAAGAATCCCCCTTCAGGAGAATATTTGCCAAAAGGATCGTTCATGATATCAGGTAAAAAGAATTTTATTAAAAATGCTAAAACTGAACTTGCTTTAGGATTGGATTTTGTTGAATTACAAATTAATGAGGATAAAGAAACTAAAGTTCTTTATCCAAAAATAATTTGTGGACCTGTAGAGGTTATAAAAAAACAAACTAGTCCAATAGTTGTATTATCTCCCTCAAAAACGGGATTAAGTAAAGGAAATTTAGCAAAAGAAATAAAATCTCTTTTTCTAAAGAATTCAGGTAAGGAATTAAAGAAGTGGGTGAATTTATTATCCTTAGATGAGATTATCTTATATCTCCCTACAGGTAATTCTAAAGTAATATTAACTGATTAGATATTTTTGTATTCTTTTTTAATTATGGAGATATTTTTGTGGTTATCAAAAAGAATTCCATCAATTTGAATAGTAATCAAATCTTTAATTTTATCTATTGGATTTTTATACTTTAGAAAATCCCATGATAAGGCTAAGATATTATTAGAATGACAAATATTGATAAATTCTGAGTTAATCAAATTAGATCTTAAACTTATCATATCTATATCGAGAAAAAGTTTTTTTTGTCTTCCTAACTGTAAAAAATCATCCAATTTTAAAGGATCTCCTTTTGATAAATTATAACAGATTTTTACTTCAGGACTTTTAATTTTAATTTCTTTCAAATCGTTTAACCTCCTCCCGCTAAAAACAGATTCCTTTATTAAATTCATATCATTAACTAATTTAAAAACATCATCTCCTATGTCTTGTCCTTTTAACTCTATCATAAACTTAACTTTTCCTTTAAATTCATCCAAAACTTCTGATAAGAGAGGTATCTGTGTATTTTTTATTTTTGTTTTAAAATTTCTAATCTCAGCCCATACAAAATTACTAATTAGCCCCGTACCACTTGTAGTTCTATCTAATGAGGGATCATGTAAAATTATTAATTTATTATCTTTAGTCTTTCTTACATCTAATTCAATATGGTTTGCTCCAAATTCTATAGCCTTTTTAAATGCTTCGATAGTATTTTCATCAAAACCAGTTCTTGTCCCTCGATGTCCGATATATAAAAATTGTGAATTCATGGCTAAAAGTAGAGAAAATTCTAAACTTATATCCCTTGGACTAGGTATAAATAAATTAGAATTATAATAAGTCCAAAAAGAGTGAATATAAAAACCCAAGGATTTAAAATTGTCTGTCCTATAGAAAATAATATAAGTACAAGCAATTCCCTCCAATCTAATGGCTTACCAATTAATTCTTTATAATTACCGATACTTGTAATCATAAATAGAAAGAATAGCATTACCACCAATACCTTAATTGATATATCTATAATATTCCAGAAAATGCCTTGATACATAAAAATTGTTATTATTTCAAGATTAAACAACATTGAAATAATATACAAAATACCACCTAAAATTGCTGATAAAATTACTGATCTATATGCGAATTTTTCATCAGATCTATATCTCTTCTTTGTTTTCAGTTCCTTTTCTGCTGGTTTAGGAATTTTTGACATTTTATCGTTTTATTCTTTCTATTTTTTCTTTTAGCTTAAAAATTTTATAAATATAAAATCCATAGAGAATTCCCAAAATACTAAATATAATAATAATGAATACTAAGAAGATTAAGTCCCAAAGTGGTGGTTCTGTAGTGGAAATTGATTTAATTTTGATAAGTTTTATTGCACTTTTTTTAATTCCACTTGGATAAGAAGGTGTATCTCCATAAGTTATATTAAAAGCAAAATTTTCACCAAAATCCAATAAAACATCTTCTTGGGCTCCATTAATATTTTTAATTGGGATTGAAAATTCGTAAATGGAGGAAATATCTTCTAATTTTGCTGCACCCTCACCGTCGTCATTAATGTCATCTAAAAAGACACTATTATTGATGTAATAATCTAAATAGGTAAAATTATCTGCTAAAATGTCTGAGAATTGTATAATTTTAGCATCGATAAAATCTTCCTTATTCTCTGAAGAGCTATTTGAAATAATAATTCCAACAAATTCAGTGGTATTATGATAACCGTGTTCTAATTCAATTTGTACGGAAATATAAAGATTTTGATAATCTTGCATAACCCAGAATTCAATAGGTAAATCTTCTAAGAAGATGTCTTTTTTAATAGCTTTATTCCATTCTTGTGAGGAAAGATCAATATACCCATCTATTA
>JBHLKB010000285.1:0-4007 GCA_048887205.1 Candidatus Hodarchaeota archaeon | reverse complement strand
GGATTGAATGTATGTTTAATTGACAGGAAACCAAGAGCTAAGATTGGAGAAAAAATATGTGGGGATGCAGTTGGAAATGATGTATTTGATTTTTTAAAGATAAATCATCCAAAAGATGAAGAATTATCTTGCTATATAAAAGGAGCGAAATTATATTCCCCAAATAAAAAAAAATGCATCACATTATTGGATCCTAAACAGGCAGGATATATTGTTAACAGATTAGAATTCGGACAAAGATTATTGAATGAAGCTCTCGACGCAGGTGTAATGCAATTTTTAGATAAAACAATGGCTTTGGATTTATTACACAAAAATGGAATTGTAAACGGGCTTCAAGTAAAATTAGAAAATGGAGAAAAAGTAGACCTTAAAACTAAAATTTTAATTGATGCTAGTGGTTTTTATACTCCTCTAAGAAAAAAAATAAGGAGCTCCTTAATCGAAAAAGATATTTTAAAAGAAGACAGTATTTTATGCTATCGAGAAATAGTAAAATTTTCTCCTCATGATCAGCAGGTAGATGATCCCGAGTATATATCAATTATTCTTGATCAAGAAAAAGCTCCAGGAGGCTACATATGGTATTTTCCTAAAAATGAATCTTCTCTTAATATTGGAATAGGAGCTTTTATGGATTATAAAGGTAAAATAAAAGATCTTTATAAAAAAAATGTATTTCAAGAGTTTATTAAAATTTCAAAGTTTGAAATTTTATCAACTGGAGGGGGTGTAGTTCCCGTAAGAAGACCGTTGTGGTCGTGTGCCGATAATGGAATAATATTTGTTGGAGATGCTGCTTGTCAGGTGAATCCTCTCCATGGTGGTGGAATTGACCCTTCTATGAGGGCAGGATTTCACGCAGCTAACTCTGCAACAAATGCCATTCATAATGATGATTTTTCAATCAATAGATTATGGGATTATAATTATGATGTAATGACAACTTTTGGCGCTGAATTTGCTTCATTAGATTTATTAAGAATTGTTCTTCAATCTCTTTCAAATGATGATTTAAATTTTGGCTTAGAACGCGATTTATTAAGCGGAAACGAAATTTTAGAAATTTCATCCACAGGTGCCTTAAATTTGTCTTTAGTTGATATGGCAGTAAAAGCTTTTAAGGGAATTTCTCGACCCAATTTATTATTAGATTTAAATTATCTAAGAATTAGGATGAAAGAGATCTCTAAATTATATAAGAATTTCCCAGAAAAATTTGAATATTTTTCAGTTTGGAAAGATAAAGTTATTGATATTTATGATAAAATTAAAAAAATGATTGTAAATAAAAAAATAGATAAATAATTATTAAAATGTGAAAGATATGGTCGATATTTTAATTGATGAGTATATTGAAAAAAGCACCTATGAATATATAATAAAAAAGATCAATGGCGAAGGTGCTTTACATTTTTCTTTAATAGACCCAGATCCATTAAAACAAGGAGTGAATAAAGCCGTAAAAATGGCTAAGTCTGCGGAAGATGCTGGTACTGATGCGATATTAGTTGGAGGTAGTACTGTTTTCGATCAAAGTTTTGTAGACAAAACAGTAGTCGCAATAAAGGAAAAAGTACAAGTTCCGATTATTATTTTTCCTGGAGGTATTAGTAATATTTCCCAACATGCTGATGCGATTTTTTTCATGTCTTTATTGAACTCATCTGATCCCTATTCAATAATTGGTCGCCAAGCCCTTGCTTCATACACAATAAAATCCTATAACTTAGAATATATTTCGATGGCATACTTGGTAATAGAACCTGGAGGGAGTGCTGGGTGGATAGGAAATGCAAAATTATTACCAAGAAATAAACCCAAATTAACAACAGCTTATGCTTTAGCAGCAGAAATGTTTGGTTTCAAAATTGTATATCTAGAGGCTGGATCTGGTAGTGAAAAAATTCCAATAGAACATATAAAAACTTGCTCAACGATCTTAAATATTCCAATAATTGCTGGTGGAGGTGTTGATAATAAAGAAGATGCCAGAGCTTTTGTGGAAGCTGGAGCAGATGTTATTGTAATGGGTACTTTCATTGAAAACAATGTTTTAAAAGATAATGGAAACTCTTTAAAGTTAATAATTGATGAAATTAAAGAAACTGGGAAAACCCAGAAAAAAAATTTTTCTATAAAATAGAATATGGTTATTTTTCATGAAATTTAAAGATGCCATCGAAATCCTTCGTCCAATTAATGATATAATGGGAAGTCTTAGTGTTATTATTGGAATTTTAAATACTAGAACAGGAATTAGTTTTGAAAGAATTATTATTAATATAATTCTTGGAGTATTGACCTATTTTTTTATAGCGGGGTCAGGAATGGTGATAAATGACATATATGACATCGAGATTGATAAAATTAATAGACCCGAAAGACCAATTCCTCGAGGATCAATAACTTTAACACAAGCTAAATACTTATTTGCTGGAGTTTTTATTTTAGGAACAACGATCTCTATTTTTCACAGTATAATTTTCAATTTAATGTTTTTAAATGTAATTATTGCTATTTTTTTTGGATTTATGGGTTGGGTATATGCAAAATGGGGAAAAAGAAGTGGTTTTTTTGGAAACATAATTGTCAGTATCTCTTTTTCTATTGGTTTCATATATGGAGCAATTCTAAATAGCTCGATGATTCCAATCTATATTTATCTCTTCTTTTTGAATAGTTTTTTTGGTTTGTTATCTCGTGAAATTATTAAGGGATGTGAAGATATCGAGGGTGATAAAGAACTAGGAGTAAATACTTTAGCTATTAAAATAGGATTAAAAAAAACTCCTTATATATCTATGGTATGTGCATTCTTATCTATACTGTTTTTCATACTTGCGGCATTCACAGAATTGATAAATCCGTTAGCTTTTTCAATTTCAATGATTTTTGGTATTATAGTAGTATTATATGCCGCTATTTTAATGCCTAAAAAAAATTTGGAAAAAAGAGATTTCTCAAAAATAAGTTTACTATTAAAAATAGGTATGTTTTTAGGTCTAATTGCTGTTATTTTAGCTAGTATCGAATTTTTTTAAACACAAAATTAAATCATCAAATTTCTTATTATTTATTAAATCAGAAAAGATCGCTTTAGTATCTGAATTCATTTTTTGAATAGGAAATGTTTCTATTAAAGATCTTACTTGAGTCAATCCTAAATATTTTCTCGTGTATTCCGCATCGGAATATTTATATGTCGTCAGAAATTCGCTATCTAACTTTTCTCTAAACGTTTCTAAAACAAAATTAACGTAGGTTTTTAACAGTTTTTGATCATGATGAGTTGTTATTGGTGCTAAAAAAACTTGAATTGGATGAGTCCTATATGTATTCCCTGAAACATATATACCCTCAACCCCGAAATCTTCAGTTATAATTCCTAATCCAACCCTACCATCATAAGAGCCCGTATCTACAGTCCTAACATATAAAATATTGGATTCGACTTTACTTTTTAATTTATCATTTATATTGAGAAGTAACTTCTTATATTCATTATTTTGATAATTATTGGCATCAATTACCTTAATTTCATTATCCCCTTTATTCTTCAAAACTTCTTCTTTTAATAGATAATAACTTACTTTAAAGGATTTTTGAGCATGGTATTCTTTAAGAAACTCATCAAATTCAGAACCTGCTCGATATTTAAACTCTGGTTTAAGAATATACCTCTTTTCAAATATTTGATCTTTTTTTTTTATTTTAATACCTTGGAATTCTACGTTTTCAGCCTTAGACTCCTTTTTCCTCTTAAAAAAACCGATACAAATGTTCGTGCCTGTGTATTCGAATACCTTTGTTTCAAAGATTGTCATTTTAGTAATACTATAATATTTGAAAAAATCCTGACGGAATTTATTTGAAACAGAAGCACCAAATAAGAAGTTTGATGGAATTATATAAATCATATTCTCAATTTCATTTCTTAAATCATTGATCATAGCAATTTGGTATAAATCTTGATAACCATCATTTTTACCTTTAAAAAATTTTAA
>JBHLKB010000284.1:0-4009 GCA_048887205.1 Candidatus Hodarchaeota archaeon | reverse complement strand
AGTAAAGAAATCAGATAAATAAGAATTTATAATTATTTATAATAATATATACTGAAAATTCAACAAAAATTAATAAAGAGTGATAAAAACGAATGAGTGAAATAACTCGAGAGTATAGAGGGGATGGAAGGAAAGTAAGGGTAAAAGATGCTTACAAGGGAGATGCTGGTAGAGGAAGAATAAGAATGGATCCTGACGTAATTGATGATCTTGAACTTAGAACTGGTGATGTGATTGAAATCTCCCATAATGTGGCAGGAAAGAAAACTGCGGCCTTACTATATCCTGGAAAATTAGAAGATAAAGGTACAAATATAATCAGAATAGATTCTTCATTAAGAAGGAATATTGGAGCTTCTTTAGATGATATTGTGGAAATTCGTAAAATTGAAGCGAGTTTAGCAGATAGGATAACATTTGCTGGATTAGAAGAGTCAGTTATTTTAAGGAGATCTGAGCAATTAGTGAGAATGTTGGAAAATCGTGTTATTACAAAGGGAGACATTTTAAGTTTTAATGCGATGGGACGAAGAATTGATTTTATAGTTATAGATTATTTTCCTAGAGCAGATGCTGTTAGGATTCATTTAGATACAAAAATCGCTATTTCTGAAAAAACACATAAGGAACTTGAAGCACTAGAAGCAAGGCGAGTTACCTATGAAGATATTGGAGGGTTAGAGGAGGAGATTCAGAAAATACGTGAAATGATTGAATTGCCTATAAGGCATCCTGAATTATTTAAAAGGATTGGAATAGATCCTCCAAAGGGAGTATTACTACATGGTCCCCCGGGTACAGGAAAAACTTTACTTGCTAGAGCAGTCGCTTATGAGACAGAAGCACATTTTATAACAATTAGTGGACCTGAAATTATGAGTAAATTTTATGGTCAGAGCGAAGAAAATCTCCGTAAATTATTCGAAGAAGCTAAAGAAATGGCACCTTCAATAATATTCATTGACGAACTAGATTCAATAGCTCCTAAACGTGGTGAAGTCACCGGTGAAGTTGAACGAAGAGTCGTTGCTCAATTACTTTCGTTATTGGATGGTTTAGAAGGGAGAGGTGAAATCATAGTTATTGGAGCTACAAATAGAGTAAATGATATTGATCCCGCACTCAGACGACCTGGAAGATTTGACCGAGAAATAGAGATTGGCGTTCCTGATACAGACGGACGGTATGAAATTTTATTGATTCACACACGTGGAATGCCTTTATATGGTGATGTTGATCTCCGTCTTATGGCTGAAAAAACTCATGGGTTTGTCGGTGCTGATGTAGAAGCATTAGCAAAGGAAGCTGCTATGTTAGCGATAAGAGAATTATTGCCAAAGATAGATTTAGATAAACCTATTCCTCCTGAAATATTAATGGATCTTCAGATTAAAATGAAAAATTTTGAAACAGCATTAAATAGTATTGAACCTTCAGCTTTAAGAGAAGTGTTAATTAGTCAACCAACAGAAACATGGGAAGATATAGGCGGTTTAGACGAAGCTAAGCAACAACTAAGAGAAGTAATTGAATGGCCATTAAAATATCCCGAATTGTATCGTCATTTAAATTCTAAGCCTCCCAATGGAATTCTACTTTTTGGACCTCCTGGAACTGGAAAAACATTATTAGCTAAAGCCTTAGCTCACGAAAGTGAAGTTAATTTTATTTCAGTAAAAGGACCTGAATTTCTATCTAAATGGGTAGGAGAAAGTGAGAAAGCAGTAAGAGAAACATTTAGAAAAGCAAGAGCAGCATCTCCATGTATTATATTCTTTGATGAAATTGATGCTATTGCTGGAATGAGGGGTAGATTTGCTAGTTCTCAAGTAACCGAGCAAGTAGTTTCTCAATTGTTAACTGAAATGGATGGATTAGAAGGATTAAAAGAAGTTATTTTACTTGCTGCTACAAATAGACCAGATATGCTTGACCCCGCATTATTGCGATCAGGCAGATTTGGAAGGCACATAGAGATACCTATGCCAGATCAAGACACAAGAATTGAAATATTTAAAATTCATCTTAAAAATAAACCATTAGCTAAAGATATAAATATTGATCAAATGGCACAAGATCTTGAAGGATATACAGGGGCTGATATTCAAGCAATCTGCGAAGAAGCCACACTTTTAACAATTCGTAAGGCCGTTGAAGATGTTAATATTAATACCCAAAACGCAGATTCTGTTAAAGGAGTTAAAATTTCAAAATCAGAATTTGATGATTCTATTGATAAAGTATTAAAGTCGGCTGATAAAGCAAAAAGATCTCATGAAATGTATGCAAAAGAACCTTCCGAAGATTTATATAGATAAAATTTATGCTTAAAATTAAAATTATTAAAAAAAATGAGGAGTGAATTTAATGGAATTGGAGGAACGCGAAGATAAAGACTTATTTCTTAGTATAGATAATTTGCTTGAAATATTAGGAAATCCCACTAGAAGAATTATTTTCTCTAAATTAGCAAAAGTTCCATTGGGTGCCTCGGAATTAGCAGCATCATTTGGGAAAAAGATTTCAAGACAAGCGATTCATAGTCAACTTAAAATGCTTTCCGATTACGGGATCATTGAAAGCTTCGGTGAAGATCCTAGAAATATTAAATATCGTATTAAAAGTAATCTATCTTTGCGAATTGATATCACTCCAGATTACTATAATATAAATTATAATGTAGCTAAAACATCAGATTTAAAAGAAAATTTAGAACTTAAGGATACTAGATATCATCTCGATTATCAAAAAATAAAGAGTCCTGACAGAAAACTCAGATTTCTGGGAGAACAAATTAAAGATATTGAACAAAATATCAGAGATTTAGAAGTAAAAAGGAATTTTTTATTGCGTAATAAAGAATGTTTTATTAAAGAACTTAAAAACATAATCCGAGATCAGTATGAAGACGATCTCAGAACAAAAGAGCAACCTAATTTGGAAAAAGAAATTTTCTATACATTATTTTACGACCCTATAAAATATTTTAAAAAAATAAATATTGATAAATTACTTGATGATATGTTCTTCTCAGAAATGGGACCTATTAGAAGAGACATGACAAGAGTAACCATTAGACATTTACTCAGGGATTTGACTGGTATGATGGATGTTTTACGGGAAGATGAGGAAGATTTTTGGTTTTTCGATATTTAATTTTCCTTTTAAATAATAAAATATTGAGTAATATTAGGTGAAATATGAATTTACAAGAATTAAAGAAAAAAATGCCCAGTATATTTAAGCAAGTTAAAAAAGATGTGAGGAAAGTTTATGGGCGACATAGAGCAGGTTTAACTCTCGGGCTTGTCGAGATGGGTATGTACGGAGGAGGTTTCATAGGTGGAATGCATTTCAACCCAGGAACAGATATAGTTATGAATAAAACACCACTAGAAATCATCTTAAAAGAACAACCTTACGAAATTGTTTGGGCATATACATATCATATTCTTTTACATGAGTATATTCATTCCTTGGGAGTTTTAAATGAACAACAATGTAGAAATATTACACTTAGGATAAGTGAGAAAGTTTTCAAAGAACCAAACCACCCTGCTATAATTCTTGCAAAAAATGGGATTAGTACTTATTTTCCGAATTTACCTTTAATTTATGCACCTCCAGATCTTAGCCCTGATGGAATTCCAATCGAATATATATATAATTTTGATCAAGAGAGCTACGATTATTATTCTTAATTTTTCTTTCAGAAAAATAGCTACATAAATTATAACTTATTACTTAAAGATATAAATATCTAAATTGTTTGTAAACCAATATCGAAACTTTTTTTTTATATTGTATTTACAAGAACTTTGAGATTAATCGTTTATTTTCCATTATTCAAAATAATATTATTAAATTTTAAATAAGAAAAGTCATAATAAAATTAATTTAAAAGGTAGAGGAGTAATATCATTTCGCGATCATTAACTGATGATGAAAAACGTGAAGGAGAAAAAGAATCAATTGAGAAAGCTATTGAAGTTACACCAGAGCAATTAAT
>JBHLKB010000283.1:0-4010 GCA_048887205.1 Candidatus Hodarchaeota archaeon | reverse complement strand
CCTCTGGTTCTCCAAAACATTCGCTTGGGCAAACTTCGTAACAGGTGCCACAGCCGGTACAAGCATCCATATCAATATTTATATCAAAAGACATAATTACTTTTACCCTTCATTTTAAATAGAGTATAATAATCTTATCTTTGATAATAATATAAAAAATATAAATTTCGTTTTTATTGAGAAAAGTTATCAGTCATGTGTTATTTTTAAAATTTAAAAGCAAATCTTTTCACCTTGAAAATTAAAGAACTCTGGAGTTTCAAATTTAATGAACCTATTTTAGGAATTGAATTAGGTGATATTAATAATAATGGGCAAATTGAGATCTTTGCTTATACAAAAGCCGGAATGGTATTTATCCTTTCATTGAAAGGTGAATTGTTGCATAAAGAACTGATTTCGAAAGATACTCCAATTTGGCATTCAAGAATATATGATATTGATAAAGATAGTGAAAATGAATTAATTTTAGGTGGAATGGATGGTATATTAAGAGTGTTTAAACCTAACATAACATATGATTTGAATCCTTTCTGGAACCATAAATTTGGTGCTTCAATTAGTGGAATCCTAATTGATGATATAAACAATGATAATTTAGATGAATTAATAGTGTTTTCTCTTGATAAAACTATTCGGACCTTAAATCCATTAGACGGCAATTTAGTTTGGGGGCAAATTTTTGAAGATGGAATTGGAGATGCAACTATTTTCATAGATGATAAAAATTCCAAAAAAGAAATATTGGCTTCTGGAAATGATGGAACTATCAGAAGTTTTGATGGAACTAATGGAAAAATGTTATGGTTTAAAAGATTTTCTAATAAAATGCGATGTATTTCTTATATAAGTTCAATTGAGGGAATAGTGGTACTATGCGGTGGTGATGATAAGAAACTACATTTTGTTAGCAAAAAGACACAAAAAGAATTTAAAACAAAAGAATTCAATGATTATGTTTGGAAATGCATATCCTACCCATATCCGATTTTTAATAAAGCTATTGTGAGTTCTTATTCATATGCTTATTTTTATAATTCACTCCCTATTGAAAAAATTAGATTTACATCAAATTTGATTTATATAAATGAAGTTCTCGATGTTGAATGGGAAATTGAAGGATATAATATTGAGTTTCTAAAGGTGATAGAAATTTTCAACAGAGTTCTAATTCTTGCTGGTACTACTAAAGGTGAGCTTATTTTTGTTGATGAAAACACTGGAATAATATTATCCAAAATAAATGATAATTTTTGTGTTAATATGATTAAATTTCTAAAGGAGAAGAAAGTATTTTTTAGTTGTCATGATGATGGAACCATATCTGGTTTTAAATTAGAAGAAATTTGAGGGAAAAAAATAGAATATATTAAAACATAGAGGTGTTTAAAACTAAAATTTTTTTTTTGATTTTTTATCATCGAATAGAATGGTTTTAATTGAATAATTTTTTAAAAGTTATATAAAGGAAATTAATAATTTAAATCAAATCTAAATTAAATTAATCAAGAATAAAAAAAAATTAAGGAGTTGAACCACAATCGCAAAAGATAAGGTTATTGGGGCTATAGTTATGATTGTTGGCATCCTAATCGCGATAGTTTATACCATGGGTTCTATTGTCGATCTTTTGATGAATGAACTTTGGAGTAGCTATACTTGGGATTCATGGAGTTACATTTTTGATATAGATTGGCTTAATTGGAAATTGTTTGTTGTCGCACCTATGTGGCTGTTGGTCTTACTAATTGCAATTATCGCTATATGGATTGGCTATAGCATGTTAACAACACCTGCACCAGTTCCACTCGAAGAGTTGGAAGAGGAATTGGCAGCTGAAGAAGAATCAGAATAAATTTTTCAAAATGCATAATTTTTTTTTTAGATTTTTTTGTTCTTTTTTTTTAAAATAGGATCATAAATAAAATATTATGATGATCCATAAATAGACAATATAGAACTAATAAAAATTATCTTAATAGTTAAAATTTAGTGCCAAATTCATGTCCAAGGAAACTGATTATGTATTAATAATTGGCTCTAGTAATATGGATTTAAACATTTATTCTAAAAGGTTCCCTAATCCTGGAGAAACTGTCACAGGAGGAACATTTAAGCAATTTTTAGGTGGAAAAGGGGCAAATCAAGCAATTGCATCTATAAGATCGGGAGCAAAAACAATTTTTATTGGCAAAATTGGAATTGATTTTTTTGGGGATCAGATGGTTTCTCGATTAACAGATGAAGGTGTTATTATGGATTACATCATTAGAGATCCGCATAACCCAAGTGGAATAGCTTTTATTTTAATTGATGAAAATGGGGAAAATATGATAAGTGTAGCGCCCGGAGCTAATTTTAAACTTAGTGCAAAAGATATACGTTCTAAAAAAGAAATTATCAAAAATGCAAGTTCATTGGTAGTTCAGATGGAAATTCCAATGGAAACAATTCAAGAAATATTTAAAATAGCTTCTGAAGGAAATATTATTAAGATTCTAAACCCCGCACCTTTGAAACCCATTCCAATTGAAGTTTTAAATAATGTTGACATTTTAGTTCCAAACGAGTTGGAACTTTTTAGATTGCATTCACTCTTAGACATGAAAAGCTTAACTAAAAAAGGGAAGCTAAAGATAATTCAAGCTGCAAAAGAAATTTCTAAGTTAGGGATTAGATATATCATAACAACTTTAGGTAGTAAGGGTTGCTTGATTTTTGATGGAAATGAAGATGAATTTTTCGAAGTACCTGCTCCTAAGGTTAAAGCTATAGATACTGTAGGTGCAGGAGATTGCTTTATTGGAGTTTTAGCTAGTTTTTTAAGTAAAGGTGAGAAAATTTTGAAAGCTGTTAAGTTTGCTACTGTAGCCTCATCAATTGCTGTTACCCGGAAAGGAGCACAGGAATCTATGCCATTTCTTCACGAAATTCTTAATAGATTAAAAAATTTAAATTTATAGAAGAACAGAGACCTTATATTAATATGAAAAAAGAAAAAATTCTTACTCAGAGAAGTACACTAATGAGAAAAACAGATTCTCGAGAATTAGTTATCAACATCGATAAAAAAAATTTTAAAGATATTTTTCTAATAAATGGGAAATCTTTCATTACTGAAGGATTTTCAAAATCAGATTTAATAATTAAACCTAATTCTTATTACATGATAATAAATAATGGAAAAAGTATATTAGATATTCATTACAGTCAAAATATTTCAAGTCATAAAATAATTTATGATCCTTATAAATATAAATCTTCAAAAAAAATCACTTTTAAACCAGAATTCTTTAAACAAAGATATGATATCCCTGAATCGTATATTGACACACTACCGAAGTGGTATAGCTTTAAGTTTATTTATACAGATTATAATCTAATTTTTGTTCGACCTGAATTTGGTCTTTCAATTCAAATTCATAAACATAGAAATGAGTTTTGGGAAATCTTGGAAGGTAAACCTATTATAATCAACGGGAATAAAGTGCACTATTTTGTTGAATCTGGAAAAACATTTCGAAATCCAATTAATACTTACCATTCTATTATTAACCCAAATAAAGATGAAAATAAGTTTATAGTCATTAGAGAGAGATGGGATGGATTATTTGACGAGAATGACATAACACGGGTTTTTAATCCAAATCAATATGAATAACTCTTTTTTACTTATAAGAAAATTAGACAAAAAGCGGCGTGTAATTTGAGATATTAATATAAGTGAGATTCTCTTCAAAATTGCATCTAACACTTATAAGTTTTATGATTTTTGCTAACTTAATCTAAAAGTTAAAATTTAATACAACACTACAAACCTTACCGTAATAAATTAATAAAGAAAAAATTTACAGAATTTAATAGATGGAATAAGCAAATTGGTTAAAAAATGGCTCCGGATGAACAACCTGATGAAAAAAAATCAGAAGAAATGGAAGAAGAATCTGAAAATGATTTAGAAAAAGACTTAGATTCAAAGAAAGAGATAGAAACTGAGATCGAGGAAGAAT
>JBHLKB010000282.1:0-4010 GCA_048887205.1 Candidatus Hodarchaeota archaeon | reverse complement strand
AAAAAAAAAAAATCTAAGAATAAGTAGTTGAGACCCAGATGGTCGCATCTATTAATCATAGTGAACTTTTTGAAAAATCGAAAAAGTTTTTTGAAGATGGTGATATTCTTAATACATTAGAAAACTATCAGAAAGCAATAGAACGTATAGATCGCTCGCAATTAAAAAATAAATCTGAATATATTCAATTTCTTGAATCTATTTTAAACCATTGCAAAGAAAATAATTTACCCGAAGAAGAAGCACTTGTTTTAAGGGCGCTAGGAAGGACATACTCACTTTTTAAACAACATGCTGAAAGCATGAAGTATCACTATCAGTCATTAAAGATCCAGAAGAAACTAGGAAAAAAATTAGAAACTGCTGAAGGATTAGTGTTTCTTGCCGAAGACCTTGAGGTATCTGGGAATTTTGACAAAAGTATTAAAACATTCCAGGAAGCATCAGAATTATTTCAAGATCTAGGTAAATTAAGGAGAGTTAAAGAAATCAAGAAAGAAATTACGCGATTAGAAGAATTTTCAAAAGAAATGGTTGAAGACGAGTATTTGTTGCATAAGTTTAATGTTGATAAATACTAAATAATACAACATTGTAACTTTCTTTCCCACTATTTTTTTTTTCCTATTTTTTATTATTATGGTTTTCCTTTAATTTTCTATAGTTATCATAAATCTGCTGTATTTTTGCTTGAGCTAGCAATTGAACATTTTTCACAGTTAGACCTGTATTTTCACTTATTCTTTTTAAATCTTCATATTCAGGTTTAATGTTAACGATTTCTATTCCTTTATCTGACTCAGTAAATGAAATTTTATAGCTTAAATCATAAACCTTGCCATTTATTTCAATGCTACTTCTTTCATTCTCTCTATTAACACAAACTCGGTCAATGATGTTAAATCTTACACCTAAAGTTCCTAATTCATGTATTAATTTTTCAATTAACTTAAAGGAGTGCTCTGGATAACAGAGAATTTTTATTAAATGCCCTGGTCGGTTTTTTTTCGTAATACTTGGAAATACTTGAATATCTAATATCCCTTCTTTTTCAAATTTTGTGATAATATTTCCAAGAATTTCTCCAGATACATCATCAACATCAGTTTCTAATACAGATACTTGTTCAACATATTTTTGTAATGGGTGACTCAAATCAGGATGGTAGATTTCTTTATGCTCACCATAAAATATTCTTAAAATATTTAAGAAATTCTTAAATTTCTTCTGGCCAGTACTATAAACAGATTTTCTAATGGTCATTTCTGTTGGATATCGAAGGACTTTAGGTTTTAGATTTGTTAATAAAGCTGCTCCCGTGGGTGTAACAAGTTCAGAATCTATAGGTCCCCCATAGGTTATTAAATTTGATTTTTCTAAAATTTTTAAAGTGGCAGGAGCAGGGATTGCTAATACTCCATGTTTAGTATTTACTGTTCCGCTACCCATGGGGATTTTACTGCAAAAAATACTGATATCCTTATTAAAACCATTGATTCTGTCAAGAGCAGTCGAGACACCTAAGATATCTATTAAAGTATCAGAAGAACTAAGTTCATGTAAATGAATATGTTCAATTAATTTTCCATGAACCTCTACTTCCGCTTGAATCAAAGAGTTTAAAACATTATTAGCATAAATTTTTGCAGAGTCAGATATCTTAGAACGTGCTAAAAAATCATTTAAAGACTTCTTTAAGGTTTTCGCTGATCTATGATCTTTAGTTTCTTTTAACTCAATTTTTAATTGATTCAATTGAATTCCAGTTTTCTCGGTATGAATTAATTTAATATCTAATTTTGAAATATCCGGTAAAAAATCCTTTAAATCTTGTAATTCCCTTAAAATTTCAAGTGGTTCTGAAACTAATCCTAAGAGAGCTGAAAGTAACATATCCCCTGAAATTCCAGAGTTAATTAAATCCAAGTATAATATTCTCATTTCATTATGTTTTCGAAATTGGTTTATAACTCAACAATTTAAGTGATAACAATTTTATAATTATATTATCTTTTTAATAATATTAAGAATTATCAAAAATTAATTAATTATTTCAAGTTTAGGGCATAGTTATGAGTGAACTCCAAACCCTTAAATGTTATATGAACCAATTACCTGCAACTATTTTAAAATTATTAAACATCGATCCACCCCATAACACTATTCCAGAAGCAATCCCAAAAATAGTTGATTTATATAGAGGAATAGAACGTATTAGTATTAATTTAATCGACAATTTTGGCTTATTTGAAATCACATATCTTAAACCACATTTTATGATTACCAATTCTGAGGTTATGTTGCTATTAAGTACTAAAAATCCGTATACATTAGGAGTACTGCATCAATTATTCTATGGTGGTTTTGAAATTGAACCAGATGGATTTCATTTATTAAAAGCGATAAGCTCAGCAGGTAAAACTTCATGCCTTATAGGGAGAAAAAAAGATTTAGATAGATATGATGGAGGTACAAAATCAATTCCCAAAGACTCTGATATGAGTACTTGGGTTGAATCCGCAAAAGTTATTAATACACATGACCTTTCATGGATGCATTATTTAGATTTTGAAAACCTGCATAAACAACAACAACGATTAAAGCAAAGAACTCCAGAGGATTTGATTGAAAAATTAATAAAAAGAACAGATAAATGGATTCTTAGTAATTATAAGCAACTTAGATCAAATTCATTAATGTTCATTATCGGAGATCATGGACGGGTAAAACTTGATTTGGAGTATAGTGGAAAGATCGCTCAATGGAGAGAAGCTAGTGTACCAATTGCCATTCTTATAAGAAAATAATTCTTTTTATCTGATTTTAAGTTTAAAATATATTAGTTGTTCAAAATGGAAGAATATAAGCGATTTACTATTTCTCTTCCCCAAGATCTCTACAATAAATTTGAGGAATTTAGAAATAAATTAGGTATTTCAAGATCAGATGCTATACGGAAAGCGATGCATCTTTTCATGATTCAAGAAGAAAATATTTCTGTAGTATCAGAAAATGTAGTAGGTTGTATAACAATAATGATGGCTCATGAACATGTTGTTTTAAATTATGATCATTCTCATAAGAGTTTACCTGAAAATGAACATGATCATGATTATGCTTCAGGATCCATCTATGCTAATGTTCAACAAACTGATGAAATACTGAAAAACGACATTCAACATCATTTTCATGATATTATTATTTCTACAATGCACGTTCACTTAGAATATGAAAAATGTTTAGAAATTATAGCAGTGTCCGGGTCTTATAAACGCGTTAAGAAGTTGAAAGATGATCTCCAAAGGTTAAAAAGTGTTCTATCGATTGGGTTCTTCATAATTGATAAAGAAATTGCTCAAAATGTCAAATAATTATATTTATATAGTATTATAAAAATAAGAATAAAATATTCCTTTTTTTTAGAAGGAGTATAAGGTATAAGGCGATTTTGTTGGAATATTTATTCTTTATTTTGGGTTGTGTGTTAATTGCAAAATCTAACTTTGAAAATTTAAATATCATATGAGTATAAAATTTGTAATTTCCATAAGCAAATTTATTAAACTTAAAAAGAAGCAAATAAAATGAAAAAAAAAATAATTCTTTATTAAACTAGTAAATAAAACCTTTAAACCTATCCATATACCTTTTTCTATTTTTTATTAAAGCTCTTTTGGGAAATGAAGACTTCTAAACTAATCTATAAGTCTTTCTCTTGGACTGTTTTCCGATTGTTAGCTTTTGCTCGTCCAATTGCCTTGTCAAGAATATCAATGATAGCATTGTTAAGTGCTGGGCCATCAATTAAATCGCCACTTGTATTGCAACCCTTACCCTTGATATATTCTCGTACTTTACTTTTTACAAAAAGAGCCTCAAGAGCTGTTTTTTTAGCCATTTTTTTATTCCTCCTATAATATTTTAAAAATGATTTTAATTAGATTATATTTTAAATATTATTCTGTCTTCCTTATTTTTAAACTTTAAGATCAAATCATCTTAAACGATGA
>JBHLKB010000281.1:0-4016 GCA_048887205.1 Candidatus Hodarchaeota archaeon | reverse complement strand
AAGTAAACCTTATAGTAAACTAAAAAAAAATCCCTTTAAAAGATTTTATGCAGGAAATGCTAACAAATATAATTTTAGGTTACTTGCAATCAACAAAGGGTTTACCTGAAAAGATTGAAAATATTAAAATTGAAATTAATATATAAATTTTTTATTTTTATTTCTTATCTTGATTAAAAAACTTAAAGGTATAAAAAAAGAAAAAATAATTAAATGATTAAAGTTCTTGAATCGCTTTTTCTTTAGCAATTCGTTCTTCTTCGGTTAATTCCGCTTCGCCTCTTCGGACTAAGAACATTAATATCAAAGCAGCGAGAAAGAAAAAATAGCAAACTAAAAATAAGGTGTAATTACCGAGTAAATCTGTAAACGAGCCAACCATGAATGGTCCGAATATTGCTGCCATAAAACTAAAAAAATAGTACACACCTGTATAAGTTCCGATTTTTTTACTTGTAGGCGCCATTTGCCATACTATAACGATTGAATTTATATTGATAAATGCCCATCCAACACCTGCAACAAATAGGATTATAGTAATCACCATCTCCGTTTGTATTAAAAAACCAATGATTAGTGCGCTAATAAAAAGAACTAATCCAATTTTTATTGTCAATCTCCTACCTATTTTTGAACCTAATATCCCTGCAGGAAGTGCTGCGACAAGAAAAGCAACGGCAACGTAAAGTAGCATAAATCCTGCCTCACCACGAGTTAGATTTAATACATCCATCCCATAAACTGTAAAAAGCGCTTCTAATGCTTGATATCCCACGAACCAAGAGAAAATTGCTAAAAGCATAAAAAGTGTAGATTTGTCTTTTTCTGATAGAATATCCTTAAAACTTGCAATTAGATTAGGTCTATCCTTTTTATCTTTAACTTTTTCCCCTTCTACTTCCTCCCTTTCCAATATTAGTTTATAACTATAAGATTCCTTCTCTTTTATTGTCAATAGTAAGACAATTAGAGACACAATCATAATAATTGCGACCATTAAAAATGCTAGAAGTAAACTAATTGGTACAAGAAGCCTATTAAAAAGATATGCAACTAAAGCTCCAACTCCACCCATAAAGTTAATCACAGCGTTTCCTTTACTTCTATTCATAGGTTTTACAAAATCAGGCATAAGTGCTACTGCTTGTGATCTATATGATGCCATACTCACGTTAAAAAAGAACATCCATAAGAGTAATAACCACAAGGGATCAGAAGCTGGGTTTATAGTAGAAATCATAACAAAAAATATAGCTGCTAGAGGTATTCCGATAATTAGATAGGGCATACGTCGACCAAGCCTTGTTCGAGTATTATCTGATACGGTACCCATGATAGGTTGGATAAAAACCCCAATAACATTATCCATTGCCATCCATGCTCCTACAAGTGCATAAGAACCTAGATATTGAAATAATGTGATATTAACTTGAGTATTGAACATTGACCAAGCTATACCTGTTGTAAAGAATGCTAAGCCAATTAGCGTAGTTTGTTTTAAATTAAATTTTTCTTTAGATTTTGACATATTTTTAACCAATTTTTTCTAAATAATTGATTATTTATTAAATCTTTAAGTATTTAAAAGGTCTACCTTACAATTTTTCCTTTTAAAAAACAGAATACATACTAATTTAAAAATTAAAAATATAATCTAAAAAAAAGGTGAGGAGAATTGAATTATGTTCCATTAGTTCTTAATTTTTTTATCGCATCAGTAAAAAACCCAAAATCTCCGATCTCAAGGCTTCTTTGAGAGTCCTTAATTCTATTAAAATATTCTTCAATTTGTGTAAATAAAATGTTTTTAAATGAAGTGAATTGACTAATTTCATTAGCATTCTCATCAATTTCTTTATGATATAATGAATAAAACATGTCCAATGACTTTTCCGCTTCGTCTCTTATGTCATGCTTTACAAATTCCTTATCAAGAATTGCAACGAAGATTAAATTATATTTGTAAACTATAATCATCTCTACATCAAGTCCTTTGATGTTGATTTCTTCAATCCGTCCTAGATTTTCCCCGAATAAACCTAAAGCACCTACAAAAGAAGATAACAAAACTGGATTAATTTTCGTATCTAATATAAGATCAAGAAGATATTCTCCAGTTTCTAAACAAATCACTATTCCCTTAATTCCCTTTTGATCCCCAGTAATAATAATCCCTATTATTATTATTGATACCCTATATAACAAAAATTAATTTAGGTTAATAAAATCTTTTAAGATTAATTTTAAAATAAATATATTATCTGGAAAATAGGACTCCAAAAAGTTTGCATAGAAAACTAAATTAGATTTTTTTTTTTAAATTCAAGCAAAATAAAAATGTTCTTACTCATCTGAGCTGATTGGAATATTATTTATCCCCATATAAAAGAGAATGACTATTAAGTTATATATTTAATATTGGTACCATTAAATATTGTAATTATTTTGTATAATAAAATAAGGGTGATTTTGCTATATATGAAAGATAGTAATGTTTTAATATGTCGTTTGGTAGTTAGTGGGTCTTTAATCTTTTTTGGTATCTTTTTTTTGTTCACAATCCCTTTTTATTGGTTGAATACTGGGATGCTTGGAATACCTGTATTAATGCTGATTGGTGGGGGAATACTTTTAGGTATAGCCTCTCCGATCGATTTCTTAGTAAAAAGTAATAGGAGAAAAAGTCTGAATTTAATTTCTCAATCGGATATAATTAAAATGTTCGAATGCCCTCAATGTGGAACTATAGGTGCTACTTATCTTATAAAACTTGCTAAAGATCAAATCCTAGTAAAGCAAAGATGCCCAAACCATGGAGGGAGACTTTTTAGACTTCCTATAAGATTAGAAGATCATTCTATTTCCCACTTCCGGGACACTATATTTCGGTGTTTTAAATGTGGACAAGAAGTTAAGGTGGATCACGTGAGATTCTCAGGACCTTGGACCTTAATTAAATTATCTTGTCCAACTCATGGAAATAGATTACCTTACCACAAAATATGGAGAACTATATACGATAAAATTTCTAAGGAGGCAGTAACTGCACCACAACCAGCTCAGCTACAACCAATTCCAAGCGAAAAAGCAATGTTTTGCCCAAGTTGTGGTGAAAAATTTACGACCGCAGATCAAACGGTTTGTTTAAGTTGTGGTTCAGAACGTTAAAATTTATAACTTAGCTTAATATAATTTTAATTAAAATAAAACTGAAAGATATTATTTTTCTAGTATCTCTCTTATTTTTTCAACAGTTTCTTTAAATGCTTTAGCTGATTTACTTTCAGGATATTTTAAAATAAAAGGCAAACCTTGATCACCTTGCCGACTAACTTCAGTTTCAAAAGGAATTTTCCCTAGAAGTGAGACATTGAAATCGATGCTGGCCTTTTCTGCACCACCTGGAGGATATAAATCGATATATTCCCCACAATGAGGACAATTAAAGCCAGACATATTCTCAATTATACCAAGGATTTTTCTATCCATTACCATAGCCATTTTTATTGTTTTTCTAGCATCCATTAAAGCAACTTCTTGAGGTGTTGTTACCACAATAACATATTCATCTGGTATTAATTGTAATATATCTAAAATTTCATCAGAGGTTCCAGGAGGTAAATCACATATCAAATAATCAAGTTCACCCCAGACAGCATCCCCTAAGAACTGTCTAACTGCGCTCATTTTCATTGGTCCCCTCCAAATTACTGGATCGTCAGGTGTTAGTGTTAAAAACGCCATACTCATGACTTTAAGGTGCAATGGTCCATCAATGGGATAGAATTTTTTGGCTTCAATATCAACTCGAGGTTTAAGCTCTGGATTAACCCCTAACATTTTTATAACGTTTGGTCCCGTAATATCGACGTCAAGAATCCCTACTCTCAATCCTACGCTAGCTAAACTCATAGCAAGGTTTATTGCAACTGTTGTTTTTCCAACTCCTCCTTTACCTGAAATAATCACAAGCTTATGTTTTATTTTTTCCATATTTTTAGTAATGTTTTTAGTAC
>JBHLKB010000280.1:0-4046 GCA_048887205.1 Candidatus Hodarchaeota archaeon | reverse complement strand
ATTTATTCATCTGATTTTAAACGATTCAATTCCTTTTCTAACTCTGCTATTTTTTCATCAGAAGCTGCGCTTGGTAAAGCTGCACCCATCTCTACTTGGATTTCTGCGTCTATTTCTCCTAAAACCTCGTTAACATCTGAATCAGTTACAGCAGTATCAATTGATATGCTATCCATTCCTTCTGTAGCGATATCAGCAGTTACGGCAAATTCCTCCATATCAATATCGATCTGACTCATTAATTCTTGGATTTGAGGAACTGAGAGTTGACTTTTTAGAATCGCAAGAGATTGGGCAATACCAGTCATGATTTGGGATACATCTTTAACTGCAGTTGCTTGATCTAACTTGAATTGTAATCCCTCTAAATTCGTACGAAACATTTCTACTGCTCTCGCTTGCTTTTTGACTTGAAGGTAATTCCTTGCATGGAACTTAGATCCATCCATATCACCTTGTTTTCGTAAGTTTACAGCTTTATCTCTTGCTATCTTTGCGCTTATTTCTAATTTTTTTGTCTGTCGCATCAATCTTTTATTAAAGACTTTCAATTTAACAGAAGCAGAACGAACTGAATCAGTTTTCTTTCCCCCAGAAAGCCATTTAGAAAGATCTTTTAGAAAACCCATATTCATCAAAAATTATTAGTAATTATATAATATATAAATAGCTATGATGTATATATAATTTTTTGGAGACCAGTAGTTATCCTCGTCGTTTAAACAGTAAATTTGATATATACTGATAAAATTATTAATATCACTAAATGTTAAATTAGGTTAGCTATAAATAGAAATATTGTTTTGATATATTTATTATTAAAGAAAAGGATGAAAAAAATGTCCTCAGTAGACTCTAAATTATATCAATATGCTGTACAAACTGCAAAAGAAGCAGTAGCTTTAGATAATCAGGGAAAATATAGGCAAGCAATAAATTTATATCAGCGTGCGGCTGAAATCTTAATGCAATTCATGAGGTATAATAAAAATCCTCAAATGAGAATGTTGTGCCAAAGAAATATAGAAGAATATGTCGATAGAGCTAAAATTCTAAAATCTCATCTTAGTGGAACAAGACCTAGAAGAACAAGACCTGTAGAAAGTGCAATTGATGCTGATGCAGCGAGAACAGAGGCGGGTGCAGTATCTTCAGAAGAACAGGAATTAATTGATATGATATCAGGAACAATCGTTACGGAATCTCCTAAAGTAAAATGGGAAGATATTGCTGGTTTAGAACATGTAAAGCAAGCTTTAAGGGAAGCAATAGTTTTACCAATATTAAAACCGCAATTATTTACAGGGGCAAGAAAACCATGGTCTGGAATTTTATTATTTGGCCCACCTGGCTGTGGTAAGACTTTATTAGCAAAAGCTGCTGCTACTGAATGTAAAGCTACATTTTTTAGTGCTTCTTCTGCTGATCTGCTAAGCAAATGGTTAGGCGAAAGCGAAAAATTAATTAGCTCTTTATTCAAAGTTGCTAGGTTAAAATCACCCAGTTTAATATTTATGGATGAGATAGATTCTGTAGCAACAAAACGAGGAGAAGGTTCTGAGAGTGGAGGCGAGAGAAGAGTGAAAACCCAGCTTTTAAGTGAAATACAAGGATTAAAATCAACCCATGATAAACCATTATTGGTTCTAGGAGCAACTAATCGTCCTTGGGATATTGATAATGCTATGCTGAGCAGATTTGAAAAAAGAGTACATGTTCCTCTCCCAGATTTAAAAGCAAGATCAGGAATTTTTAAAATCCATACTGAAGGAGTTGATTCATCATTGTCGGAAGAAGATTTCATAGAATTAGCAGTAAGAACTGAGGGTTATTCAGGTAGAGACATTGCAAATATATGCCGAGAAGTAATAATGTTGCCTGTACGTGAGTTAGACATGGGTGGATTATTGGAAGATTCTAGCAAAGAAGTTAAGGTTAGAGATATTAATCTTAAAGACTTTAAAAAAACTCTTAAAAAAGTCAAACCAATGACTCATAAAGCTTTATTAAAGCAATATAATGATTGGGCAGAAGAATTTGGAGAAATTTAAAATATTTGAGGGTTAATATGGAGAGACAGCGAGAAAAATCCACAGAAATTCCAAAAGAAACAAAAGAAAGAGCTGAAAAAGAGCTAAAGGAATTAAGGAAAGAACTCTCGCGATTAAGAGCTTTAAAAAAGGAAAAAGAACAATTAGAAATAGAAGCCACTCAAAAGCAAATTATAAAACAAGAAGAAATTAAATCTACTGAGTTAGATTTTATAGAAGAACAATTTGATAAACTTGAAGATATATTATCTTCCAAGTTGGGTGAAATAGATCAAAAATTATATCGCCAACATGCTGACCAGATCGAAACCGAACTACAAACACTTGAAAAAGAACTCATCGGAGAAAAGGGTTTAATTGAGAAGAAATTAACTACTTACGAAAATTTATTGAAGGCTTATCCTTGGCTTGAAGAAGAACGCAAAAAATATATGTATACGATGCCAGATAAAAAGCAGAAAAAAAATGATTATATTTCTTGGAAAATAGAATGGGGAAAAGTTCTTTTTGATTATGCTAGATTTGCTGTTATTCATATATTATATATTCGAGAATTAAATTCTCAAAAACCATTTCTGAATTTTACAAGACGAGAAGAATATATAAGAGAAATTGCGGAACAATTAATTTCCCAAAATCAAGCAAAGTGGCTTTCAAAAGAGAAGAAGAGATTACGAGTGTATTGGAAAACTCTCGAAGCTTGGTCAGATGAAATTTATAAATGGTGTTATGATAATGGAAGGATAGAGCCGATAATGATTTATGAATTAAGGGAAGCAACGCAGGAAGATTTTAGTTCACTTCCATTGGAGGATCTGGAAGAAATTTTTAAGATTTTAGCTAAAAATCGTAAGGCTATAATTCTAAAACTAGAAAATGGACAATTAGCATTTAAAATCAAATTAGAATAGTAAAAAACACTTTTTTTATAACGATGGAAAATACCACTGTTTCCCAGTTAGGATATTTTCCCTAAATTTAGCAATACCGCTTTTTTCGAGTGATTCTAAAGCCCGAATGGCACGATCTTGTGACCATTCTAAGTCAGCACAAACATCTTCTAAGGTAAGGACACCTTTCTTTTTAGCTAAATCAACTACTTTTGTTTCATCACCTGTGTATTGAATTGGAAAAAATCGAACAATAATTGCTCCCGAATCTAATTGTATAACATCTTCAATAACTCTGGTTTTTTTTAAAAGTTTCAGAGCCTTCTCAACATCCTTTACTTCGACGTTTCCTTTCAGAATTCCCGTATTTACTAATTCAAATACTTCTGATAAAGGAATTATTCCTCCGGTTTCTTCTTTACTCATTAAAACTCGTTGATATGCTAACATTCCTAATTTCTGGTAGTCAATTTTTGAGAATTTTCTTAATACATCATGCTCTGTTATTTGCTCAGTTATAATCTTTGAAGAGGGAATATTATACTTTTTCTGCAATTCCTTCACTTCTTGTCTTAATTCTGGCGTTAATGCTAATAAAACTCCATGCTTCTTAGCTAATTCTCGTAGATTATCTTTTGTAAACTTTTCAACTGCAGCTTTTGCTTGCATGTCTTTCATTTTCAGCTCAGCTGCCTTCTTTTTCATTGCTTCTTTTAAATCAATCTCATCTTCTATCTTTCGAATGCCCATTTTTAGATAACACTATTTTTTAATACCTTTATTGATTAATAATAATAAAAATTCTTATTTCTTTCTATTTAAAATGACAAGAAAGGATTTAAAGATTTCTCGTCTCATTAATCAAACAGAAGAGGTAATTATAAAAAATTCACTTTCAGATATTTCTCTAAATATATTTACTTTTTTGAAAAAAAATAACTATTTTTTATATTTAATTATCAACGATCTTGAATTAAATGAAGGATATCCCTCTATCTATTTAACTACAAACAATTTGAAAGAACTATTTGAATCCTTTAAACCACAAACACAAATAAATTCAATGGGAATATATTTTGGGTTTTTGAAAAAAGGAAGGTTTTTT
>JBHLKB010000279.1:0-4054 GCA_048887205.1 Candidatus Hodarchaeota archaeon | reverse complement strand
TTGAAGAGATATGGCTCTAAAAAGCCAAAAAAATATCAAGTTCTCAATTTCTTTAAACTTTTTGAACTATTTTATGATGCTTACATTAATCAAGTAACACACACAAATAAATAATGGTTAAATCTCATTTCTGTTCTGCATTTCTTCTTATTGTATGAAAAAAACCTATAAAGAAAAATATCTCGAATTCAATTTTATTTCTTTAGAACCATTCTATTATATTATTCCACTTTTTACTAAATTTTCACTGAAATTAGACTCTGAATTTACTTTTCCATCTAAACTGTTTCAGATACTATAATAAGAATTTACACTTCACAATTTTTAAATAATTTTAAGTTAAAATCTTTAGGTTTAAATAAGTGTTCTTATTTGATAAAACTAACATGACAAAGCTGAAAAAAAAAATTAATTTATTAATTCTTATAGTCATTTTTGCTAATTATTTTACTATTCCCCTTATTGGATTACAGTTAATGAATTACGATTATTACAATCAAAATTTTAATAGTAAAATTAATTTAGATTCTTTATCTTCTTTAATTACAAAAGCTGATTCAAATAACCTTAATACTGAATTCTATAAAGACAATGAAGGTTCAAAATTTGATGAGTTGCTAAAGGAATCTTTGTTAAATTATACTCTAAATCAAAACAATAATTTAGATGATACAAATATTATTGTTCTTTTCAAGGATTATATAAGTAAGGATAATAGAATCACTATTCTAGATTCACTATTTAAAGATTATAAAATATTAAGCAATTATGATATAATTTCTGGAGTTTCCTTAAGATTAGATCACAATCAACTAATTAAAAACGAAATTAAAATTCAAGAAACTGCAGAGATAATTAAAATTTATAAATCAAAAATTTATCATTTGCCATACATTTCTGATGATACTCTTCAATTGAGTGCTTTAAATCAAGATGATTATTCTAACTGGTGGCTTACTGCTATTGGAGCAGAAAATCTACCATATAATGGAACTGGTGTGCGTGTAGCTATTATTGATACGGGGATTTATAGTCATCCGGATTTAATTATTATAAATAGTAGTAACTTCGTAGCTGATGAATCGACTGATAATGATGTTGCGGGGCATGGGACGCATGTTGCAGGAATAGTTGGAAGTGATGGTGGAGGTTCTTTCGGAAAATATAGAGGTGTTGCTCCAGGAGTACAGCTAATTAATGCGAGAGCAGGGAATTCTAGTGGATCTTTAGAAGAAACTGATATTATAAATGCTATCCAATGGAGTTCTAAGCCTATTGGACAGGGAGGAGCTGGTGCAGAAATCATTTCTATGAGTTTTGGTGGGGGGTATCCTTATATTTCTGATTCTATAACACAAGCGATTACCAATGCGAAAAATAACTTTGGAGTTATATTTGTATCCTCAGCAGGTAATTCGGGTCCTGAATATTTTACGGGTTCCACACCAGCTTCCGGGATTGACGTAATTTCCGTAGGAGCTACTGATGAAAATGATAAACTAGCTTCTTTTAGTAGTTGGGGTCCTACATTTGGGTATATTGGATATCCTGATGTAGTTGCTCCTGGTGTTAATATTATTTCTTCACGAGCAAAAGATTCTATTATATCAAAAGAGCAATTTTACAGAGGAGATTTCTTTGATTTCCTTGGCGATGCAGACTATATACCTCTAAGTGGAACAAGTATGTCCTGTCCTATGGTTGCGGGAGCATTGGCTATTTTAAAAGAAGCATATCCATATCTTACACCAGAAACTGCAAGAATTGCATTATTGGAAGGAGCAAGAAAACTACCAAATGCAAATGATGATGATTTTCTTAAATCTGGAGCTGGAATAATTAACGTTACTGCATCTTTAAACTATTTAAACAGTTTAGGTTCAGATTATAATGATACAGCAAAATTATATCCAGACGATCTTCCTGTCAAACCATATGATCTATTACACTTTCCAAGAGATCATCAAAAATTTAATTTAACAGTAATCTCCGGTAAGAATAATACATACAGTTTTGATATTCCAAATAATATACCAGGAATTACACTTTCACTAGATAAATTAAACATAAGTTTTTCAGATTCTGGAATTAGTTTTCTCGAAATGGAGTTAGAAATTAATAAAGATGCAACTCCTGGAATTAGAAAATTTCAACTTAATCTAACAAATGGAGGACAAGTTTATGATGCTGTAAATATTACTCTAGACGTCCGATTACCAGAGCATAAGATTTTAATGGAATCTTATCATGGATTAAATGATTGGTTTCCTGAAATTTCTTTTTATCAGATGGGTTTTTATGAAGCTATAGTAGATCTTGCTGATTTAAATATCTCAATTGACTATGATATGGAATACTGGACTCCTGATTATAATAAAGATTTAAATAATTCAATATTAACTCAAGAAAGACTAGCTCAATATGATATAATATTTCTACAAAACCCAATATTACCATATAGTCCATTAGAAATAAATAATCTAAAAATATATTTTGAAAATGGAGGTAATTTATTATTTTTAGGAACTCGATACCAAGATATGATTGTAGAGAATATCAATTATTTATTCTCAAGATTAAATGTAAGTATTCAAGTAAATGAGGAAAATATTATGAATGATAATTGGTTAGGAATATGGGCAAGCGTAAGTTCTCAAAGTGTAAATAATTTTAGTAATTCAAATATATTTAAAGATGTATCTCAATTCTTTTGGTATTATGGCAATAGCTTTACTGTTTCTAATGATGCTGATTCTATTGCAACAATGAACAATAAAACTGTAGCTGCTCTTTATAATGGATCATCTCAAGGAAAAGGACGAATTTTAGCTTTTGGTGATCTACATTGGATTTTTACCCAATATAAATCAAAAACTTATATTCAAGACCATTATAACCTCTTAAAAAACACAATGGAATTTTTTCTACCTCCAGAAGAAGTCTCCATTAATATTGGTTTAGGAAAGGAACGTATTTCAAATTCTAATATTGACATAACTATCTATTTAAAAAATCAAACAAATGAATCTCCAATAAAAGATTTTACTTCTTTAAATCTAACCATTAAAAATGAAACTTATTCAACAACAATTGAGCTAAATACAACATTTTCTGATAATGGAATCTATTTTAATGATTCATTCAATATACCTAATCCAAGTAATTCGCCATATTCTTTTGAAGTCAATTTAACAATTGGTTCAAATACTTATAGTAAAATTACAAAAATCCTTTATTTTGAACAGAATCAAGTTCCAAAGATTATTGATTTATCTGCTGATGAAACATCGATAACAAGGGCTCCATCCGGTATCGGGAATTCTATTAATTTAATTGCTGAACTCGATGATCCGTCTTACGGGGATATAATGGGATTTTTATCAATTTATCCTTATTACTTTTACAATTCTAAAAAATCAGTCAATAAAACTCTTACATTCAATCCTGATCTATTCAATACCTATACAGAAAATTTTGATCCTGATATCACTGACCCATCTGGATATGCAATTTATTTTATAATTCCCACCAATTCAAACTACACCAATCCTTATTCACCTAGATCTCTGTTTTCGATTATTAATAATCCTCCTGAAATATTGGAGTCAACCTCTAGTTTTGATTTTGACCGTGGCTCTGTATCTTTTGAGGATACAGAAACTCCCCAAGGCTCTTTTACTTATCAAACCACACAAGGAGCTACTTTTAATTTTCATGTGGATGTACAAGATTCAGTTTTTTATGAGGATAGTAAATCCGATATGAGAGTTTTTGTAAATTTATTTATAATTTATTTAACAGAACAAGGATTAGGTATGTTTATTTTTCCAAGCTCTATGGTAGTTGAAGAATTGTCCTATCAATCATCTGCAGATAAGTTTGAAGGTACATTTACTATTCCAGATTCAATGCAATATAATTCTATTACAGGAACTAAATCAATATCAACTGTTTCTAATTATGATAGCGAAACAGGCACAGGTTTCATTGGAATACTTTACATTAAAGTTTATGATAGTGAAGGGAAATCAGTGGATTTTACAATTGGTTTATT
>JBHLKB010000278.1:0-4057 GCA_048887205.1 Candidatus Hodarchaeota archaeon | reverse complement strand
AATGAAGAAAAGTTTATTATCGAAAAACTCAAAGAAAATGGTGGCAAACTGAATTACAGCAAACTCCCATTTTTTGTGAAGATGAGTTTGAAGGAGTAAGATTAATTTTAAAAAAATTAAAAGAAAAAGGATTCATTGATTACGATTGGATGATACTTGGATTTTTAGCGGAAATTGAGTTAATAAAAGAGATTTTATAATAGAAATTAAGTTTTGATAAAACTCATATTATTTTTTTAATTTTCATTTTTAGAAATTTAGGTTTAAACATAACATGACTAAAATTACTAGAAATGCTTTAAAAAATAATTTTCTACATCGCTTTTTAAACCCGCAGAGTATTGCTGTTTTTGGGGCGTCCAATTCCTTTTTAGATAATATGGGGGCTATGATGCTTCGAAATATTATCTTTGGTGGATTTCCCAAAGAAAAAATTTATCCAATACATCCTAAATTAGAAAATATACAGGGTTTAAGAGCATATAAATCAATTTTAGGGCTTCCAGAAATTCCCGATTTAGCTTTTATCATATTGAGACCTAATAAGGTAATAAGAGTATTAGAGGAATGTGGAGAAAAAGGTGTTAAACGTGTAATAATTGTATCAGGAGGATTTCGAGAATTTGGTTCTGATGGGATTAAGCTCTCTCAGAAAATACGTGACATTGCTAGAAAATATGATATTAGATTTATTGGTCCAAATTGTTTGGGAATCTATAACGCATTTTATAATTACCCTGAATTTGAAAATAAGTGTTTTAATACGATGTGGATCTATGAAACTCCTGAAAGAGGTAACATCTCTATTATTGCTCATTCAGGTACTATTGCATCCCACGCGTTTTGGTTTTGTAAAAATATTGGAGTTAAAATAGGCAAATCTCTTTCGACTGGAAATGAAGAGAATATAGATATGGTAGATTTTTTAAATTATCTTAAAGATGATCCTGAAACAGATGTTATTGGATTATATATTGAAGAAATTAAGAGAGGTAAGGAATTTATAAATATAGTAAAGAAAATCACACCTATAAAACCAATTGTGGCAATATACGCTGGGGGGACCGAAGCTGCTTCACGTTCGATCATGGGACATACAGGCGCGATTGCTGGAGATGATAACATATTCGAAACGGTGTTTAATGAAACAGGTATAATTTCTACAGATTCTATTAAAGAATTCTTTTATTACTTAAGGACATTTTCACAGAATGTCGTTCCAAATGGTAGTCGATTGGGAGTAATCACAGATTCAGGTGGATGTGGTGCTATGATGGCTAAGGCTGCTGAAAAGTTAGGTTTGATCGTACCTGAATTTTCAGAAGAATTAAAAGATAAATTAAAACAATATATTCCACCTGTAGCAAATATAGATAATCCACTAGACTTAACTTTTCAATTTAATCAATATAATCTGTATGTCAAAATTCCAAAAGCTATGATTAATTCTGGTGAAATTGATGGAATTATTATATATGCTGTATTTGGTTTTGAAGAAGTTTTAAATGTTATAAAAACTTCAGGCGGTGAAACTTATGAAGAATTTGAAATCTCAAATGATCTGATGAAAGGTCTGTATTTAAAACCTTCTCAAAGATTAGTAAAGAAAAAGATGGTTCCTATTTTTTATATTGGTCCGCAGGGTTACTCTAATCCATGGATTCGAGAATTTATCAATTCAAATATTCCTATTTTTGATTTATGGGATATGCCCGTTAAATGCTTCTCAGTTCTAGCAAAATATTCTGAATACCTTAGAAAAATAAATCCTAATTTTAAAAAATGAAAATTTGATTTATCATTTTTCTATTTATTTCACTAATTATATATATAAATTATATTTATAATTATTAGAATTAGTTAAAAAACCACTAATAAACAAAAATTATATCAAAACATAAAACTTAACCTTTACACGTGTTAATCCTTGCCGGTTGAATTTTATAATCCCCCTGCTGCAATTTTAGCCTCTGGATCTAAATTAGGGGTCGAACTTGGAGGTTCAAAATCAATTTTAAGCATAGATAGTTTTCACAATTTATATTCTGAAGGTGTTATTTTTAGTGAGTTAAGTTGGGGTGCTTTTTATCAAGAAGAAGGTTTAGAAGATCAGATAGATACTTTTGAGACAAAGGAATTTGATTCTGTTCGAGAAGATCCTGAAGCTTTAGTTAAAACTATTGTAGAAAGTATTTACAATATCATTAACAATGAAAAAATCTTTTACGGTATTGCTGATTTCGAAGTAGATGCCTTCCTTAATCAAAATACTATTATTCCTGGACTTAAATTAGATTATGAAATTATAAACAAATTATTATATGCTCATAAAAAAACAAGAGATGCGGATTTATTTCCACAAATTTTATCAGATGCTAAAGGAACACGTAGGATTAAGATAGAATTTCAAGGAACTAAAAAAAGGAATCTTCATTTAATAGGAAATAAATTAGAAGATCTAGCTGATATTTTAAGAATGGCTAAAGGCTTTGCAACCGGCATTGTCTGTACTTCTCGTGGTGCTGCAAATCTTTATATTATGAGCGACAATATCATTTTTCAAGAAGATATATTACCAGACCTCTATATTGATGAAGAAAATCTAGCCATCATTGAGATGGGTATTGAGAGAGAACTACTATTTCCTATTAGTTGGTTCAGAATCGATTTGGGGATCAAATCATTAGAAACCTTAGAACTTTGGGATAATATTAAAGAACACCCCAAATTGAAAAAAGCGTTAGAACGATATGAAAAATACATAACCAGTTTAGTATATAAAAAATTCCAAGTAATGGCTTCTATAGAAAAGATAGGTACTGATTTTGAAGAGGATTTTTATGAAATGAGTCCAGCTGAAAGAAGAAAAGCGCTTAGAGACATGGCCGAAGCAATAAGAAAATTAACTGATGAATATAAAAAATAGAGTTCTACTTCTCTTTTAGAATTCTTGGAGCTTTAAAATATCCATCCTTTTTATGTTTTGCATTTTTTAATGCTTCTTCATTAGAAAGAGATTCCCAAGGTTCATCTTCTCTAAAAACGTTTTTTAAACCTTCTATCGGATGGGTCATTGGCTTTACATTACTGGTTTCTAGATCTTCTAACTTCTTGAAATAATTAAGAATATCACCTAATTCTTTAGATAATTTATCTTTCTCTTCTTCAGATAAATCTATTAAAGCTAATTTTGATATGTGTTCAATAGTTTCTTTTGATATTTCTCTGTTCTTAGTCATAACTTATCTCATTAACTTATAGTCTTATAAAATTATTAAGCTTGATCTATTGTTTTTCAAAAAATATTAAAAAAATATAAAATATTGATTAGAAGAGAGTTGAATAAAAATGAGTATTGAACTAAGTAAAAAAAGAATACCTTTCCTTACTTTTCTTATATCTTATAAATGCACTAATGAATGCAAACATTGTGCGCTTCATGGATCTCCAAATCAAGACAATACTTTAATAGAATTAGGGGATGTAAAAAGATATTTAGGAGACGTTACATCCAAGTATATAGTTAATGAAGTTGGATTTTTTGGAGGAGAACCCCTACTCCATTTTAATTTACTGGTTAGTCTTATTGAAGAAGTAAAAAGATATGATATACTAAAGATAGGATTACCAACTAATGGATATTGGGGAAAAGACGATTTACTTGCTAAAAAATATGCAATAAAATTAAAGGAAGCTGGATTAAATCAAATTGTTTTTAGTGTCGATGTATTTCATCAAGAATTTATTTCACTCAATATCGTGAAACGAGCATTAAGAGCAGCCCATGAAGCAGGAATTGAATGGATAGGTTTATTGGCACAAAATTTAGGACCTAAAGAAGAAAAGAACGCTTTTAATAAGCAAACTAAAAAAATTACTGATCTCCTTTCAAAAGAGTTTGAGTTTTGCGAAGTTATAAATAGTGAGTTACAAGTGATGGGTCGAGCTTCAAATCAACTTGCAAAATATTACTCAAAGACGACAATACCTTCAGATAAATGTCTTATTTTTAAGGTTCCGATGTTTATGATAGATCCTAGTGGATGGATTTTTCATC
>JBHLKB010000277.1:0-4073 GCA_048887205.1 Candidatus Hodarchaeota archaeon | reverse complement strand
AAAAAGCTATAGAAAATTTAAAAAAAGTTTGCCCGCCTAATCATTTAATAGTGGGAGATATTGGCCCATCAGGAGAATTTAAACACCCTATAGGAAAAGCGACATATGAACAATGGTATTCAAGTTATTTAAAACAAATTAAATATCTAGAACCTGGAATTGATCTATGGCACATAGAAACTATCTCTGATATTGAAGAAATGGTTGCTGCCATCCAAGCCGTAAAGGAAGTCTCAAAGAAGCCAATAATTAGCTCTATGACGTATAAAAAGACTAAACGTGGGTTTTTCACAATTATGGGAAACTCATTAAAAGACTGCTTAGAAACAGTAGAAAATGAGAATGTTGATGTAATTGGAGGAAACTGTACTTTAGGTTCTAAAGAAATGATTGAATTAATTAAAGAAATGAAGAAGATTACTGATAAACCATTATCAATTAAACCAAATGCAGGGAAACCAAGATTTACTCAGGGAGGAATTACCCTTTATGATCAATCAGAACAAGACTTTGCTAAAGACATTTTACAAATTGTTAAATTTGGAGCAAAAATTGTAGGAGGATGCTGCGGAACGTCTCCAAAAACTATAAAGGAGATAAAAACGGGTTTAAATACCTTAGTTTAAAAGAAATTAGAAGTGATTAAGAGATGACGATCCTAAAACCAAATATTCAACTATTGGATAAAGAACATATGATTAAAATTTTTGGTGAGGCAAAGGATATTCTTGAAAATCAAGGAATATTTCTAGAAAATGAGGAAGCTATTAAATTTTTCAATCAACATGGTATTGAAGAAAAGAATTCTCGCTATTTTATCCCATCAGATTTAGTAGATAAATGTTTAGAATCGGTACCTAATGAAATTAAGCTATATGATAGAGAGGGAAAAGATTTTCTTTCATTAACGAGAGATAATGTTCACTATGATCCAGGATCTGCTGCTATTTTTATTCTAGATGAAAAAACTGGTGAAATTAGAGAGGCTTACTCTAAGGATTTTATACGCTTTTCAAAAATTGTAGAACAATTACAATTTATTGATGCGCAAAGTACAGCAATTGTTTATCAAGATATACCAAAAGAAACTCAAGACTGGCATCGTTTATATCTTGCATTAACTAATTGTTATAAACCAGTTATTACTGGAACATTCCGGAAAGAAAGTTTTAATATTATGCGCGAATTACTTTTGGCATGTAGATTGTCCGAAGAGGATTTGGCTAGAAAACCATTAGCTATATTTGATGCTTGCCCAAGTCCTCCTCTAAAATGGTCTGATTTAACAACTCAGTCTCTTATTGACGCTGCTAATAGTATGATTCCCTCTGAGTTCGTATCTATGCCTTTAGCTGGTGCGAATGCTCCAATAACTCTAATAGGTTCTATAACTCAACATTGTGCTGAATGTCTTGCAGGAATAGTGATAGTTCAATTGATTAAAAAAGGAGCTCCAGTAATATGGGGCGGATCTCCAGCTGTTTTAGATATGAGGCAGGGTACGACTCCAATGGGTGCTATAGAGACAATGATGATAAATATTGGAGATGTTGAGATGGGTAAATTTTTACAATTACCCACCCATGCCTACATGAGTTTAAGTGACTCAAAGGTACCAGACGCTCAAGCTGGATTTGAAGGCGGAATGGGAGCACTGTTAGCTGGTTTAGCAGGAATTAATATGGTTTCTGGACCTGGAATGATAGATTTTGAATCTACACAGAGTATTGAAAAATTATTGATTGATAATGAAATAATAGGAATGGTAAAAAGATTTTTAAAAGGTATTGAAAATTTTGGAACTCCATTTGCTTCAAATATTTTAAAAGCTTACGATGAAAAACAAGAATTATTATCTCATCCTCTAACTTTAAAATTATTTAAAAAAGAATTATTTCTACCCAGCCCAATCATAGACAGATTATCTCGAGATGCATGGAAAAACTCAGGATCAAAATCTATCAAAAAAAGAGCAATAGAACAAGCTCTTAAATTAGAAAAATTGTCACCCATCAGACCTATTGATGAAATTCTTGTAAAAGAACTTGATAAAATAGCGTCTGCCAATATGTAATTTAAGAAGAATATTGAAGTTGTGAATGGAACTTATACTGTATCTGTTGCAGTTGAATTCACTATCTCTATACCAGATTTAGTATATGAAGAAACGTTTCACTATGGACCACATATTTTTCATTTAGATGTAATCATTGAATAAATTTTCTAAGTATTATTTTTTTTATCTAATTTATTATCAAAATAATTTTGAAAGACATTAGATCTCGAAAAAACTAATTTAAACCATCTCACTCCCTTTCAAAATTTATAATGAGAACTGCTATTAAAACAATGATTCCTCCTAAAATGTTCCAAATCACAACCACATCACTCCTTTGTAATAATATAGAGAACACCAAGGTAAGAAATGGTTCAGCATATAAGAAAGAAGCGACTTTTGCTGATTTTAGTCTACTTTGAGAATATTGCCAGATGTAGTAGCCTATTATATAGCAACCAACCCCTAGATATATTGAACTTAGAAATAAAATCGGATTTAAAAAGTTTTGGACAAAAGTTATAAATTCATTATTAATTATTACTAAAATTAATAGCTCAATAACCGCCATATAGGAGATATATTTATTTATTCGATTACTAGAATTATTTTTAACTATTTTTTTGGTTATTGTAGAATAAATTGCCCAAAATATAGGTGTCATAAGTGCAAACATATATCCTAAGAAATTAGGAGATTCTGGAGTAATATTTTGTAAATTACCTCCTGTTAATAACAAAAATCCTCCAATTGATGCAATTATGAAGCCAATTATCTTAAATTTATTAAGCTTTTCACTAAAAAAAATAAGGGCTAATATAGATATCATGACAGGTGCTAAAAGGCATACAAATAATGCAGGGAGAGAAGGTCCAATTAAATTGATAGCAGAATACTGAGCAAAAAAGAAAAATGAAACTCCAAAAAAGCTTGCCATGATTAAATAAATCCATTCTCTTCTAGAATAGCTTCTTTTTGCTTTAATTTTTGTAGGTTTATTGTGGATTTTATTCTTTTTCAGTTTAATATACAAATCAATTAAAAGAAACCCAATTGAGGCAACTAAAAATCGATATAGAGCTATAGAGAGAGGAGAGGGTATAAAAACAACTAAAATATCTACTATAATAAATGAAAAGCTCCAAATAATTATCATTAACACTAAAAAGAAATATATTACCAACATTAGAAGATAACTTTATTAACCAAAATTTTATACTATTAAGTTCTATTTATATTATTGAATTAAGACTGTAATAATTATTTTTGGGACGTGAAGTTTTGAAAAAAATTAAGTTCAGCCTGAATCTTGGAATAATAGGAGCGAATGACTCAGGAACAGATTTTCTTATTGATTACTTAGAGCGAAAAACTTTAAGAAATGATAATAACGAAAAATTAAATGAATTTTTGATAAGGTTCCATGATATTCCAGTGAAAATTACGACATTTAATGGAAAAGATTTTAATCAATTAAATGAGCAGTTTGAAAATATTAGAAGAATAGATGCCATTATCGTTATTATTGATATATATAATCTTAACTCTTTTAATGGAGATATCTTTAAAGGTTTTGACGATTTTAATACGTTATACATGTTTAAAGGTGTTTCTATTCTCGCTGGAATTGATAAATTTTTCATCGAAAATGGAGTTTTATCAGATAAATCAAGAATAAGTAGAATGGATCTTATAAAAAAAACGAAAGATTTAGGTTTTCTATATTGCTTCGAAATCCAAAATAGAAATAATGATATATTAGAAATTTTTAATAAATTTATCGAGAGTTTTATGATAAAAGTAAGGAATATAAATCCAGAATTATTAGAACGTGCTAAAACTTATGGAAAAGAATTAAATAACCAATTTAGTTCGTAAAGAACTTTCTATAAAAAATATTTGGAATTAAGAAAAAATAAATATAGAATATCAAGTATGCGAATCTAAATGCTTTGCTCAATAAGATTTAATAATTACAAATCTCATTATATAATCAAAACTAATTATAAAATAATTA
>JBHLKB010000276.1:0-4079 GCA_048887205.1 Candidatus Hodarchaeota archaeon | reverse complement strand
TTAATATTAAATTCTGTGAGTAATAAATGACATTAAAAATGCAGAGCCCTTTTTATGTTGATGAGACTAAAAGGTGGTTTCAAAAATGGTGGCCCGAAGGTGTTCCATTTAACACTAAGTTTGAAGAGAAAACCATAAATGAATTATTAGATGAACAAGTTGAAAAATACGCAGAAGAAAATTTCATTTGGTTTTTAGATGCTTGGATTACATATAGAAAATTTCAAGGATATGTAAAATCCTTTGCTACGGCATTATCTAATTTAGGGATTAAAAAGGGTGATGTTGTGGCAATACATATGCCTAATTGTCCCCAATATATTGTTGCATATTATGCCATTACTAGAATTGGAGCAATTGCTAGTGGAGTAAATCCTACCTACCAAGCTGTGGAAGTTCTTCATCAACTAGATATAGTTAAACCTAAGATGCTCATTGTTTTGGATGCATTATACGATCCAACAATAAAACCAATAATTCAAGATTCAACAGTTAAAATTGTTGTTTATACTAATCTTGCAGATCTTGCAGAAATTAAGGGAGTAAAAAAAGCAATTGGAAAATTTGTAAAAAAAATTCCAACTGGTAAAGTAGATTTTCCAGGAGCGCTTAAATTTAAGGATCTTTTAAAAACTAAATCAAGTGTTCCAGAATTGAAGATTGACGTAAAAAAGCATCCTGCTACCTACATTATGACTGGTGGAACGACAGGTTTGCCAAAAGCAGCGGTGTTGACTCATTTTAATGTTGTATCAAACACGAAGCAGTGTAAATTATGGCTTGGCGGTGAAAAACCTGGGATTGGAAACATAGGCATACTTCCATTGTTTCACAGTTTCGCTCATACAGTAATAATGAATACTACTATAGCTGTTGGAGGTTGGATAATGCTTTTTCCAACCCCACCTTCCCAAGCTGAATTGTGTGAACAAATCGAAAGATTACCATGTAAAGAAGGTTTAATTTATGCGGGTACAGAAATATTATTTAAAAAATTAGCAGAACTTAAAAATCTCAAGAGGAGATTTCCAGGAGTTATGGGTAAATTAGTTTTATGCATATCAAGTGCTGGTCCATTACATAAACCAATTCGAGATGCTTTTGTTAAGAATACAGGAGGTAGAATTGTAGAAGGATATGGTTTATCGGAAGCTAGTCCAGCTGTAAGTGCTGGTAATTTATTTGGTGAAAGTCCAATTGGAAGCATTGGAATGCCTTTTCCAGGAACAGAATGGGGTATTTGGCCAGTTGATGATTTTAATAAAGGTTCGATATGTATAGGGAATTCCGATGATGTAAATTTTGGTATTGAACACACAGGTGAAATATGCGTTACTGGTCCTCAATTAATGTTAGAATATCTCAATGAGCCTGAGGAAACAGCCGCCGCTATTTTAGAATATGAGGGTAAGTTATGGCTTTTAACAGGGGATATTGGTTTTATGAATGAAGATGGAACTATTGTAATTAGAGATAGGAAAAAACAACTTATAAAGTGTAAAGGATATTCCGTGTTTCCAAAAGAAATTGAAGAACTACTAATGAAACATCAAGATATTAGGGAGGCTGCTGTAGCAGGTCTTCCAGATGAGGAATGTGGAGAAATAATAAAAGCATGGATAGCGATTGAAGAGGATTGTGACTGCTCACCTCAAGCTGTAAAGGAATGGGCCAAAAAAAATATGGCTCACTATAAAGTTCCTCATAGTGTCGCTATTATTGGCGAATTACCCAAAAATTTAATAGGGAAAGTCCAGAGAAGAGTATTACAAGAGGCAGATCCAATTTGGAAAGAAAAACACAAAAAGTCTAATTAAGATTCCGCTAAAACCAAAAATCTTCTACTAAATTTGTTATATAATTTTTATTAATTAACAAGTTTTTTATATTAGCAGATCTATGTAATTTTAGCCATTTTATTTTAAAAGTATAAAAAGTAATCTGTTAAAATATTACAAAACATATAACTATACCATAGAAAGATAAATATACTTGAAAATTCTAGTGGAATAGAATAAGAATTATTAAAAAGTTACATTTTTTTTAATAATACAGTATTATATTTAAATTAAAATCAACTCAGAGAGTCCATTAGCCTTGTCTGAAAAATCAGAATTAGATAAAATATTAATAGAAAATGCGAAATTAGAAGTAGCGCAAATAACAGACACGGAACTTAAACTAATAGATAAAATAGTACAAGAATTTGCGCCAGAAATAGCATATTTATATCAAATCAGAGAGGATGAGTCAGAAGAACAACAGATAAAGACCGGACGTCTTCATGAAAATCGGATTTTAGGTATTATTTTAAAGTTTTATTTGGAAGGAAAGAAAAAAATCACAACTGGGGAAGTTGAGGAAGAATATAAACGATATTTTAAAGAAATTGCGCGCTCTACAATTTCAACTTATTTAAATATGCTAAAAAAGGAATCTACTCTATATAAAGAAAGAGATGGGAGAGTAGTTTATTATATCTTTTATGAGGATCCACCTGCAGGGGTCAAACCATTTTGGTTTACTCGAATTTTTTGCATTGTTCCAGCGTATTTTGATAGAGCAATAAATTTTTCTAATTTATATGTTCGGGCTGAAGAAATTGTAAAACAATATATTGAAGATTATAATAGTGAAAATAAAGATATACTAATTCGAAATTTCAAATTTATTACAGGGTTAATAATTCTAAACATATTTAAAAATCGAAGTTCCAAATGCGTACTTTGTCAGTTCAGTAAGAGAGAAATCTATAATAAATTAGAGGAATTAATTGTTTTGGCAATTAAAGATAGATCAGATGTATTACCAGAAGATCTATTAGAGGATTTGATTGAAAAATACTCAGAAATACCATTCTTTAATGGATCCAACTTAAGAGCCGAGGAAATAGAAAAAAATGTTGGTAAGGAAATACTAAGTTATGCTGATCTATACAAAAAAGATCTAGATTTTCAAATTATGGTATCACTCAGAAGAAGAGATTTAAGATTAAAGCAAAAATTAGCATTGGAAGAACAAAATATAGATCCTTAATCCTTTAATATTTAATATTTTTTTTTTTAATAGGTTCCATATTTTATTGTTTAACAAAAGTTACTTTTTTCAAAGTAAATCAGATCTTTGTAACATTAGCCGGGATAAAGCTTCAAAGGTTTCTTCAACATTCTCGCCCGTTTTCGAACTGCATTCAATAAATCCGTCTACGGCTCTGGATCTGGCGATATTAATACCTTCATCTCCAGTAACTTCACGGTCATCACCGAGATCTGCTTTTCCACCAACTACTATGATAGGGAATTGATCTTCAGCTCGAAGTTCTTTTCTTATTACCATTAACCAATCATCTATATGTGCAAGTGAACTATAATTTGTCACGTCATACATGAATAAAGCTCCATTAGCTCCTCTAACGTAAGTTGGTAATAAAAATCTAAAACGTTCTTCCCCTCCAAAATCCCAAATTTGGAGCTTTATTTTTTTTCCGTTAATTTCAAGGCTTTTTACCTCAAAATCAACGCCTATAGTCATTTTTGAATCTGATTTAAACAAATTAGTAAGAAATCTCTGGGTAAGCGTTGTTTTTCCACAACCTGCATCTCCAAAAATTACGATTTTGTATGTTGCATCGTACAATTTGTTAGATTACCTCCCTTTTATTATGACATTATCGTTTTTAACAACAATTATAAATCTTATTGATTATTTTAAGAGATTTCTTGTTTTTTTGATTTGATAACTATTACGATTTCTATAATTAATATCTTTTTTTCTCTATATATAAAAAATTTTGAGGTGATATATTAAAAAGATTATAGTATTAGTTTAAAATTTTATGTCATTATAATTTATATATTTGTCAACGTAGTTGAGTTTTTTTTATAACTAATAAACTTTTTAAAGCTTTCGAAATGCTAATTTAATTTGATACAAATACAGTAACTGCAGCATTACATACGATAATTTTATCAGATGTATCACCTAATTCCTCAATCATAATCCCTTGAGCTATTAATCCTCCTTGGACTACTTCAATAGTTTTTTCACCAAAAGGTATTGCCTCTTCTCATCAATATTTT
>JBHLKB010000275.1:0-4083 GCA_048887205.1 Candidatus Hodarchaeota archaeon | reverse complement strand
TCTAATTTAACTACCCCTTTAGCAGCACCTATCGCCGTATCTATTAGGGGTTCAAAGGTAAATCCAAAATAAGCGTAATCAAGGTTGTCTTCAGGAGCTTTCAAATATGAATCTAAATGGACCCCAACAGGTACAGCTGATATATTTAGATCTTGCAAAGTTAATCCCCATGAAATACTCTTATTTGAGGGATTTATCACCGGTTTTTCAAAATTAAAGTCACCAACCTGCCCTAAAATTATTCTATGAGTAAGTTCTGAACTTTTAGGTACTTCAACAACGGTATTATCAATTGCTACCACTGTGCCATTTGGATATCTTATTGGTGAATAATTAACGGAAAGCTTACCATCTTGCGGCATTGAATCATTATATAAGAAAGCCCCAGTTAAATGATGTGTGAATAAATAGGTTTCTAAATCACATCCACCAAAAGCAGCACCAATGTTAACAGGACCCCCTTCAGCAAATTTAAGGAGCTCCGCAACATCAATGTGAATTTCAAAATTTTTAACCCAGAGTTGAATTAAATCGAAAGAGAATTGAGTCCAAATCGTTGAAGCAATATCTCCAGCTACAGTGGGGGTTAATAACCATTCCATATAATTATCTCTCCTATCAGTTGCAATGCTAAACCAATTAGCTAAATCTGCAGGAGGTACAGGTATATCGTCACCTGTACCAATTGTATAATCAGGACCACTATACCACCAGGTTTTAGTAATATCATAGGTGGTTGGATTTATGTTTAGTTTTTGCCATGTAATAGGATTTAAAACGAATAATTCATCCCCCGTAAAGATATCATTTATATGAATTAAAAACCAAGTAAGCAAGGAGATACCTTCTCTAATAAAATCTTGATTCATAGGTGTTCCAAGAACTTCATTAATTATTACTCGTCTAAAAAATTCCATTAATTTTGTTATAGCATTGATGAAGGATCTATCATTATCCCAAATGACTAATGTAATTGCTGCACCATTTTCTAGATCATATGAATAACTGCCCTGTTTTTCGACTTCACAATAAGCAAAACCCATGCCCATTGGCATAATATAATCTTCTGGGAGGAAATAATATTCCTTTTTTCCTGTTAGGCCAAAATCAATTGTACCTTGTTTAATTTCGGTAACATTAGCACTTAATACAAATACATTATCCAACATTTCGTGTCGGCTAAAATTTAATCCTTCAAAAAATAATAATCTAAAAAGAGTTCCCAATATTGCTCCCGTATGTCCTAATGGACCAAAAATATTACCAAAACCCTGACGAAATCCGGTAAAAACCCCAGGAGTAAATTGGTCTGGATCAATAGTATTGTCTAAATTTGTTTCTTGTCCCATAGCTACCATGGGCATAGAGAATACTGAAGTTAGAACAATCGTAATAACCATTAAGGATTTTGTATTCAAATTTGTCATATTTCTCACACTTCTTTTTTAATTATAAAATTGATGTTTAATATTAAGTTTATAATCAAAATCTGGCTTTTTAATAATTTTTGTTCTAATATAATAGAATATTTAAAATTTCTAACTTTTCTTTAATTTGAATGAACCTTATAATATAAAAATTATAAAATTGTTTACTTCTTCATATTTATTAGCACTTTTCCAAAATAGATTTATACTTCAATATTTTCAAATAAATTCAAATATGAAATTGGAAAAACGCTTGTAATATTTTATTGAAATCAATATTATTTAATTGAAGTTGTTCTAAGGGTGCAATTTATTCTGCTCGTAAGAACGTATAAAAAAACACGAAAATGTATAATACTGCTGAGATTAACAAACTCAAAACTCTTAACATTCCAGAAATTTCAGCAGTAGAAAAAATTACATTTGAGCCAATAAACACAGCCGCAATAAGGTAACCTATTAAATGGCTTTTAAAGCCTTTGATTTTAGCCTTACCTTGAAAAAAATTAACGATTGATGTAATTATAATAAATATGAACCCAATCCAATAGAACAAATTTATAATTTCATAATCTGCAATATCTAAAAATAGAAAAAATCCAAAAAGTATAATTTCAAGTATTTTGATGTTCCATAAACTCCTTTTTTTTGTAGAATCAACCCATAATTGTTCATATTCGCTTATGCCTGAATTGTAAAATAATATTATAAACGATCCAAAAGCTAAAGCTGTAAATAATGAATATGAAATTATAAAAAGATATGGAAGTATCGGAACCCATATAATATTCCATAAAAAAGAAGCTAATATAAAAAAATCGCGAATAACGCTAGCAGTACAAAAAATTGGGATTATTGACGATAGAGCCATCATAATCCATGTAATTACCGATACTTTTGTATCTTCTTCCCACCTTTTTCTTCTAAATGTCGTTAATCTCCATGCCATAGAAGCAAAACTAAGAATAGAAATAATTGGTGTAATAACTGGGAAAATAAAAACAAACATAATATAGATTGCATTTATACCATAGAAAAATTTTAATCTTGATGGAACTACGCTTATTGTCTTATCAAAATTATCAAGAGTGTCAGCAAATCGGTTTAAGAAAAGTATCAAAAAAAATAACCATGAAACACTAAATATCGAAGGACATAGAATTTTAATAATTATTAACTTAAGCATTTCATCGTCTGAATACCACAAATTAAAATCTACTAAATTGTATATTAAAAAAATAACAATTGGTACTAAAATTAATGAGATTAAAACAATTAGGCGACTAAGTATTATTCCTTTTATCTCCTTAGGCATAATCTCTACTAAAACATTGAATTTATATTAATAATATTAAATACTATGATTTTATAATTAATATATTTTCTATTGAAATTATAAAGAGATTTCAAAGATATAAATTTATAAGTAATAAATAGGAGAATCTTAAAAATATTAATTTATGGTTTTTTAGCCCCACAATTCGTGCAAAACAAATCTTCTTCAGTAAGTTTTGCACCACAATTCGAACAAGCAACAGATGTAGGAGTACCTACAACTTCTTCTTCTACAGTTTCTCTAGGAAACATTTCAGAAGGCTCTTCAGGTTCTTCTTTAACTTTCACTTTGTGTTTCTTCTTTTTGACACCCTTAGGTTTATATCTCAAGCTCCCAATGAATGCTCCAAAAACGGTCCCTACCAAACACCCTTCAAAAACTGCTGTAAGGACCGCGAGAAGATACGGCAAGTCTGTTAATCCTATTAAAATACCATCTATTATTGCGGGTCCTATTCCAAATGGTATTGCAATAGCAAGTATAAGATAAATTACTGATAGAACTATAGCATATCCAATTCCCATAGAAAGATTAGTATGTATGGCTTCACGGGGAGAGTGCGCAAAAAGAGCGCTAGCTATAACACAACTCAAAATCCATGGAAGTGTAACCGCTACGAGCAAACCAATATCTTCTGGCCGATAAAAAAGGCACCAATGAATTGGAAATATAAATATAAGCAAAAGACCAATAAGGATTCCTGCGATTAATTCTATTATGAATGCCCCACCTAAACCTAAAAATGAACTTAATGAACTTACAGCCTCATCTACGTTCTCAATTAATCCCCCCGTCACTCCTTCTGTTAAGTTTAAAAATCGAAATGAAATATATGCCATCGGAACAAGAATTACCATTCCAACGATCCCTGATTTTATTACACGTCCCCATCCCACGGTTATCCCCTTGCCATAAATGATTAAATGATTTTAATTTCCTTATTACTAATCAAAACTAATTTTATATATTTATATTTTTGTCTTGAATTTAAATCAACTTCAAACATTTAAAATTCAGTTTTCAAGTATTTATTTAATTTTTACAACTACAAATCAAACAAAAAAGAAGGTAAAATAATTTTTTAAAATTTAATTTATTTTATTGAATTTTAGTTATTCGACCATTATCCATTCGGATGGTTTTAGTTCCATATTGAGATAAATCTCTATGTGTAACAAAAATAATAGTTGTCTCCATTTCCTTATTTATTTTCTTTAATAGACTCATAACCTGTTTTTCTGACTCAGGGTCTAAATTTCCAGTAGCCTCATCAGCTAATATTACTCTTGGTCTATGAACTATTGCTCGTGCTATACCGCA
>JBHLKB010000274.1:0-4092 GCA_048887205.1 Candidatus Hodarchaeota archaeon | reverse complement strand
CAATGGATTAAAAGTATTCGTGGCTTATCTTATTTGATAATCTTTATAGTGATATTAAATACACTATTTATTTCATTATCATTTGCTATAGCAATGATATTAAGAATATATATCATGGTATCCGCTTTTTCAATCTTCTTTTTAACCGTGGATCCAAATGATTTAGCACTTTCTTTAATTTCAATGAAATTTCCTTACGAATTTGCATTTTCTTTCTCGTTAGCTTTTAGGTTTGTCCCCACAATCGCATTCGAAGCTCAAAACATTTTAGATGCCCAACAAAGTAGAGGTTATGAAATGCAAAAAAAGGGGCTCATCAGCCAAATTAAGAATCTTTTTCCATTACTAATTCCATTAATTATTTGCTCTATAAAAAGAGCTTTTAATGTTGCAGAAGCTCTTGAATCGAGAGCATTTGGCAGTAGAAAAGAACGTTCGTATTATTATAGTATAAAATATTCAATAATAGATTGGTTTTTTACAATTTATTTAATGTTATTCTTAGCAATTTCAATTTTTCTCAGAATTCAATTTAACTTACTGCCAGAATTTTTATTGTGGAGTCTACCGGTATGATTATAAGGGATTTCAATATAGCTGAATCAAATTTAAAGTTTTTTGTAGGAATTAATCAAATTAAAATAAATTTTGATAAATTTTTAGAAGAAGATGAGTTAGATAATGGAGAAACTGCTTTAAATCGATTCTTTAAACTTACTGAAAAAATTCAAAATAAAAATGAAAATTTAGTTATACAATTTATTAAAGATAGGTATATACTAAACCAAGATCATATATTTACCGCCTGCTACTATTCACAGAAAGCTTTTCAACAAAAAAAGAACATTTCAAATAAAAAAAATATTGAATTATTATTGTATTTAGCCACCAATCGACAGATTAATAAGAGTATTGAAGCCGTAGGAATTGATTATTCTGATTTAGTTAACAATAATTTAATCTTTTGTATCATTTCTCAGAGAGATAATGTGAATGAGATTAATAATGAGTTATTAAAGATTTTAAATGCTGAAGAAATTGAATTAACAATCAATAATCAGTCTGATGCTAAGCTAAATGCAATAAAAGAATTTTTTGAGATATCTAAAAATCAGCTTATACCTGTCTTAAGATCATATGAAATTAAATTAAAAAATTCACGAATTAATCTAAACTCCATCTCTTTAGCATTATATGATTTAATTTGTGAAAAAATGGCTCTCCTGAGTTTAGAAAAAACCTGAGTAGATTAAAATTATTCTTTTATCATGTTATTTTGACAATTTCATTTTTTTTTAAAAAAGCCACACCACTAATATTTCCTAAGATTTCTATACGAATAATTTTGTCTGGATTTTCAAGATCAACTTTATTATCAATTTTTTTAGCAATTTCTTCTATAAATTTATTCCTTTCAATTTTTTCGTGATGTCTACGTTTTAAAGTTATCTTAAACGTATCTTTTTCGTTAATATATTCTTTAAAATTTTCCTGGATTATTGAATCTAAAGTTTTAATATTAGTTTCACATATAAAATCAATAGGAACGATTTTTAAAATGAATTGGAAGAAATTAGGTTTTCTTTCTAGGATTTTTTTTATTCTTAAAATAACAGATTTCGGATTTAAGTTAGTTAAGGCTGTAATTAATCCTGAAAACTGAATTCCTGTAATGATCGGGTATTTATCACCACAAATTAACAATGTAAACCATAATTCTGATTTTGCATTTGTTTCGTTATAACGAGAAGTTGAGACTAATAGATTAAAATTCTTCGTTTATATCACTCTTTTTATTTTGATAGAAACTCTAATATTTCTTCCTCAGAAATTTTCCCAATTCTCAAAAACTCTATTTTTGAAGAGGTGCAATCAACAATTGTAGTTGGTAGTTTTGATAGAGATTTGCCGCTATCAATAATTAAATCGATAGGACTTAAAATTTTTTTTGTTATTTCTTCTCCACTAATAGAGGGGGGCTCTCCCGTATAGTTAGCAGATGTGCCAATAATTCCACCAAAATTTCCTTCCGATTTTAACAGTTTCAAAATATTTAGTATAATTTCATTTTCAGGAACACGTAAACCTATTGTATTTTGAAAAGCACTGACTTCTGGGGGGATTACACATGGTTCCTTTCTTTTCAATATTAATGTTAATTGACCAGGCCAATATTGACTTGCCAATTTTCTCGCAGTGTCATTGAATTCGGCGATCTTAGTAGCCTCTTCATAGTCTGAAAGTAACAATAAAAGAGCTTTTGTTCTATCACGAAATTTAATCTGATAAATTCTATTAATTACATCTAAATTTAGAGGATCACCACCGATCCCATAAACAGAATCCGTAGGAAAGGCAATAACTTTCCCTTCAATTATGTTTTCAACTGCAATTTTTAGATAAAACTCAATCTCTTTTAGTTCTTTCCCAGCTAGTTTTATTAAAAATCCCATGGGAGTCCTTTAACAATTATAATAAAAATTGAGATAAAATAAATGTAAAGATTATTTTGGATATTTATCTTGACAACTTAAATCAGCTTCTAACCGTTTCCAAGTATGATCTAAATATTCTTGGAGTTCAATTAAATCCTTTTCTGATATATTAGCAAATCTTTTTTGTATTGATAGATAATCTATAAGTGGAGCTCTCTTTGAAGGATCTAACAGTGCTTTACTTGCTTTTGATAATTTCATAATACCATTTTCAACTTCATAGAGAATCCATGAGCCTGTTTTTACAGCTAGTCTTGCTACATGTATTGATTCTGAACTGTCAAGACCCCAACCAGGAGGGCACGGAGCAAGAATGTGAATGTATTTACAACCTTTAATAGATTTAGCCTTCTTGAATTTATCATATAAATCAAGTGGTTCGCTGATAGCACAAGTCGCAACATAAGGTATATCATGAGCGGTCATAATAGCAGGAAGATTCTTCTTGAAACGGTCTTTTCCCTTTGTGGTTGTGCTTGTCCATGCACCATGTGGTGTACTTGAAGATCTCTGGATTCCTGTGTTCATATATGCTTCATTATCATAACAAACATAAATTTGATCAGAATTTCTTTCTGCTGCTCCGCTTAAACCTTGAATTCCAATATCTGCAGTACCCCCATCACCAGCAAAAGTGAGTGCCGTTATTTCGTCCCATCCCTTTCCTGGAAACCTATATGCTTTAGCTTTAAAAGCTGCAGACATACCTGTTGCCGCTGCAGCTCCTGCTGCAAAAGCCATATTTGTAAAAGGAAAATTAGGAGCAGTCTTGGGCCATAATCCAACTACTACATTTAAGCAAGAAGCGGGGGTTACCAAAGCTGTTTTAGGTCCTAAAGCTTTTATTGCCCATCTAAGAGCTAATTCTAATCCACATCCTGCACAACACGAATTTCCTGGAAGAAAATATTCTTCTTGACAAGATTCCAATGCTTCTTTTAATTTAACCATACTCCTATTCAACCTCCAATAATCCATCCCAGAGAGTTCCATGAATAATATCTTTTGGAACTTCTCCTGTTTCATTAAATTTAATTAGTGTTTTTAATTGATTTTTTTGTTGTTCAAGGTTAACTTCTCTTCCCCCCAAACCATTAATAATTGGTAATACTGTAGCTGTTCCTTGAGTTTCATGTAGAGCAGTTTTTACTTCACAACTTACAGGACTTCCCGTTTGAGACCCAAAAGCAGTACCTCTATCTATAACTCCAAGCAATTTCACTTTTTTAGCAACTTCGATTATATTTTCTGTTGGAAACGGTCTAAAATGTCTTAATTTTACCATACCTACTTTATACCCTTCATCTCTCAATTCATCAACAGCTTGTTCCATTTGTAAAGCTAAATCACCATAAATTATCACACCTACATCAGCATTATCCATTTTATATTCCTGAACTAACCCATTACCATAATTTCTTCCAAAACATTTTTCAAACTCCTTTGTCACGCTCTTAATTTTTTCTTTAGCTCTTATAAAGGCATCCTGAATTTTCAGTCTGAATTCTAAATAAAATCCAGAAGGCATTATAAGATTTCCAAACATCATTGGTCTTTTTGGATCCATCCAAATATGAGGCCAACCTTCTTCACTTGG
>JBHLKB010000273.1:0-4094 GCA_048887205.1 Candidatus Hodarchaeota archaeon | reverse complement strand
ATTAATTCTTTTGCTCTTCCGGTTTGAACGTAAGTTCCCATAAATACCATATTAGATTGATTTTGGATTGATAATTCCTCTTTCTCTAGCATATCACTATTTTTTTCTACTGGCTCACTCTCTCCTGTTAGCGCCGCTTCATCAACACTCAAATTCATGGATTCTATTATACGCCCATCCGCGGGGACTTTATCCCCTTGTGTGAGTATTACTATATCACCAGGAATTAACTCTCTTGTATCGATTTCAGTTTGCTTATCGCCTCTTAGGACAGTCGCTTTCAGTGCAGAAATTTCTCTTAAAGATTCTAATGCTTTTTGGGCTCGAAATTGTTGAATGATAGCAGTGATTGAATTAATGATAACTACTGTAAAAGTTATTATTTGAGTATCACCCCTCCCTAATATTACAATAATGATTCCAGTTATGAGGAGTATCATTATTAAAAAATTGAAGAGAGGTGCGAGGTAAATTTTCCATATACTTTTCTTTATTTTAGGTAATTCATTATAACCATATTTTAGATGTCTTTCTTGTACTTCGGAAAATTTTAAACCTTGATTTGGATCAGTTCTAAATTTCTTTAATAAATTATTTATAGGTTGATTATAATAACTTTCATCAGAAACTTGGTTTATCGACATAATCAAAATAATTAAATTACCAAATTTACCTTAAGTAATTAATAATAAAGTTTCCACAGTTTTTAATGGTTTATTATTTCACAGAAAAATTCTAAAATGTGAAACGCTAGAGTTCAAGTTTTTGAGGATCTCCTAAAAGATCTCTTAAAAGATGATATTTTTTTCTTATAGTAGTACTTGAAAATTTGCTATATTTTTCAATAAGGCTTTGAGTAAAAATTTTTTTATTATCTAAGGCCTGACCAATATAATAAATCAAACCAGCTACAAAAGCTTTATAATTCGTGTTTTTGATATGCTTGTATGTTATATGATTAAGTATTGTATCTGCTAGTAGTTGCATAAAAATCTTAATTTTCTCAAATTGAGATTTATTCGAAAAGAATTCTTGTACCTCTTCAAATGGAATACCATTTAAATCCTTTTGAAAAACAATTTTTATTCTATTTTTAATCTCCTTTTCTAAATCTTTTGGACTCTTCTTTTCTGTCAACATTTTTTCTGTTCTTTTAACTTTCAGCATAGCATTATTTAACATTTTTTTATTGATTTTATGGCCTAATTCTTTTGATATATTAATATATTCCTCAATACGTACATTTGTTGTATCTTTTATTTCCATCCATACAATTGCAAGAAAAATTATAACCATATTTTGATAATTATGGCGATGGTATTTATTATAGCGTAAATATCGATCTTTGATATCTTGGTATTTCACATTATCAATATTTAATCCAATCCCATGGCTTTTAAGCAATTCAATTGTTTTTTTTTGTTCAGTAAAATCGGATTCATAATCTCTAAACCATTTTTCAAGAGTTTTTATTCGTTCATATTTCTCCTTTATTATAGGATCCTGGAGCGCTTTTGAATCACTTACCCTGATTCTTCGCTCATAATCTCTCTGTGATTCCGTAAAAAACTCACTAGTTGATTTAGTATCTTCAAAAGCTAAATCATCCTCCATGATTAATCCACAATCTTGGCAAACAATGAAGCCACTATCTTGTTTGATATTCTTATGTTGACAATCAGAGATTTCCGAGTCAGCTATCTTCTTATTTTTCAAAAATTAATCAATTTAAACCATTTAATTGTACTTAATAGAATCTAAGAAAAAACAATAATATTAAAAATTTATATTAATTTCAAAAACAATAATAAGTAAGAATATAATAGAATAAATAATTTTCTTGCTTTTTTAAAAAAATTATGTGGCATTAAAATGGAGTATAAAAAAGTTATAAAATTCCTTGAGATCATCGGATCAATATTTATAATTCTTACATTGGTCGAAATTGCTTATATTATCCTATTAAATTTTACCCAGTTTAACGTAGATGGAAATTCACTGTTGTTATCCGAATTTATATACTCCGCTATAATTATACCCCTTTCAGGAACACTATTATGGCTTTTTATAAATATTTCCATCGTCTGTTTTTTAATTTTAGGGGTCTTTATTTATAAAATAGCTTCAGAAAAAAACATTGAAAGCAGTCCTTTAGCAAAATATATGGTTGTCTTTGGTATGGTAATTTTGCTAGTAGGTTTTGTCAAAATGGATTTCTTAGTACTTTTGGGAAAAGAAAAAATTACAACCTTATCAGGTTTGATAGCTTTTCAATCGGCGCTCTTCGATTATTCTATTGCTCCTATAATAGCTGGTGTCTTTTGGATTTACTTTATTTCAGTAAATTGCTTGTATTTAATCATCGGGCTAGTGGTAACCGCAAGTGGAATAAAGTGGACTCTCTTACAAGAAAAAGCTGAAAAATCGACTTGAATATACAAAAAAGTAAGGAAATCAAGGAAAATTTCTTTTACAATAACTTACTTTTAATTTGTTTAGCACGACTTCGTAATGTTACCTCTGTGATCTTCGCGACATCTGCGACTCTTGATTGGGTTTTTCTAATTGCCCCATTTTTAGCAGCAATATAAATGCAGGCAGCTGCTAATCCCTTTGGGTCCTTTCCTGTACGTTTCAATCCATTCTTTGAAGCATTTTTTAACATATTAATTGCATTTTTTTGTATCGTTATTGGTAAATCTAACTCATTACCAAATCGAAATACTAAACTTTCGGCAGTGATAGGCTGGTATCTCAAATTTAGCTCAGGTAGTACTTCACGGATTATCATTGCTAAACTTCTGTGAACAGTCCTCCTTGGGGTTAATGAGGCTTCGCATATCTCATCCAATAAGCGTGGAAAATCATGAACACGAATAGCAGCATATAATGATCCAGAAATAAATCCATTGATGGATCTCCCCATTGTTAATTTCTTTTTTGCAACAATACTATAAATCTTCCATGCTGTTTCAGAGATATATTCGGGGATGTTAAGTTTGGAGGTTAACATTTTTAATTTAGGTTTGGCCTCCCAAAAATTTCTTTCAATGCTTGAGATTAACGAATTCTGAATTTTAGAAAGTCTTGAAAAAAGTGCTTGTTCTTTAGCTCCAATACTCTTTCCTTTGCTATCAGTTTTAGTGTTGGGCAACATGGTGCGTGGTCCAAAGTCTCTCCAACGCGGTTCAGTCCGACGACGATTCTGTATTTCTTCTATAGTGTATGCACGCCTTTCATTTCCAACATATGTTCTTTCAAAAATAACTCCACAATTCAAACAAACCTTATTTCCATCTCTCGCTTCAATAAATGGATTATCACAGCAATCAGATTGAGGTAATTGATTTTCATCGATTTTATTAATTTTCAAGTAACCTCGATATTGCTCATTCATAGTTAATCACAAGATAACAAGTCGGTAAAAAAGCGCTAATTACATCATATCACTACTATTAATTTATTTATTCAATAATAATGATAAATAATAATGATCATAGTTGTATATTTAAACATTTTGAAAAAAAAATATTGAATAAGATTTTTTCTGAATTTTTTTTTGATATGTTAAATAAATAGAGTTTTTTTATATCAATTTTTAACTAATAGTGTGAAAAAATTGTTTAATTGTTTAATATAATTGTAAAATATAAAAAAAAAGGTTAGATATTTTTACATTTTTATTGAAGTCTTTAATTTTGGTTTAGTTTCAACAATTTCATTATATTTTCTTCTAAAATATTTTATTAGTTTTACAAGAAGAATTGTTCCTACTATTACCATAGAGAATAGAATTAAAGTACTATAAGGAGTAAATGAACAATGTGCGTAATATCCTAGATAACATAGTTTACTTGCGTCATCTGGAATCATTGTTATAATTCCTGCAGAAATTCCCCCTATTATTAATGATCCTACGAATATCACATAGAATAATAATAGGAATGATTTTATGATATTTTTTATAATTTTTTTTATTGATTTTCTATTTATATCCAAATTATTTCACCAAATATACTTTTGGGTTAATTATTTAGTTACTATCAACCTCATATATTTCCATGTACGCTGAGAATTGGATAAAATATTCAATA
>JBHLKB010000272.1:0-4097 GCA_048887205.1 Candidatus Hodarchaeota archaeon | reverse complement strand
AAAGGGAATAATGAACCAGAAAGAAATAAAATTGGCATATAATAAAACAATGCGATTGCGTTCGCAATTTCAGGAGTTTTTGCCATCCCTGAGATAATGATACCAATTCCAACAGATGAGATCCCGAATAAAATCGCAATAAAGAATCCAAGTATTAACTCAAAAAAACCTTCATATGGAACTTGGAGCACAACATATCCAAGTATGAACATTATGAGAATCTGAAGTGAAATCATAAAAGTTTCAGACAAAAGAGCTCCTAAAAATAAATTTTTTCTTCCAGTGGGCATTGTATCCAGCCGTTCAAGCATACCAGATGTTTTATCTACTGCAAATGATATAGCTGCACTTGTTGTACCCGCTGCTGTAGCATATATTATCATTCCTGGAAAACCATACTGGAATTCTACGCGTCCAAGAAAAAAGTAAAACATCAATGTAAACATAACCGCAAATCCAAGAGAAAAAAACAAATATTGCCAATGGCGTGTCTTATCTTTAATATTTTTAATTGCTATTTGGATAGCCTTATTTTCTAAAAATGTCATATTAATCTCTCAACCTCCTTCCTGTTAAATTTAAAAATACATCCTCCAGTGAGTTTTGCCTAAACTTCATATTTTCAACCTCATCAATGTTTTCAATAAGTCCTTGCTGTAAAAGTTTCACAAGGTTTTTTAAACCCCCTTGGAAAGAAATTAATAAAGTTTTCCTTTCCTTCCGATGAATTTCACTCGAATTAGCAACAAAAGGAATGTTTTGAATATTGGCTTTTACTTTTTCAAGATCTTCTTGTTCAATAAAAGAGATTTCTAATACATTATCACTCCCGTATTGCTCTTTCAACTCAGTTGGAGTTCCTAAAGCGATGATCTTACCATTATCTATAATTGCGACACGATCACTTAAAAAATCAGCCTCAACCATATCATGTGTCATAAGGATAATTGTAATATCCTTAGTTTTCATATCTCTAATAAAGTCCCATACAAGACGCCTTGCTTGAGGGTCAAGACCAGCTGTAGGTTCATCAAGAAACAAAATCTCTGGTTCAAATACTAAAGACATTGCAAGATTTAATCGCCGTTGCATGCCCCCTGAGAAACGTTTAGACCAGTCTTTTCTTCCCGCTATACCAAAATCTTCTAATAATTTTCTGGTTTTCTCTTTTGCTTCTTTAAGAGACATTCCATGCATAGCTGCTACAAACTCAACATTTTCTTCAGCTCTTAAAACTTCATAAATCGTTATAACCTGTGGACACACACCAATTTTCTTAACAATCTCATTTTTTCCAGTTAAAATACTGTGTCCATTGACATTAGCATCTCCAGCAGTAGGAGTTAAAACTGTTGTTAACATCCGTACCAATGTAGTTTTTCCAGCACCGTTAGGGCCAAGAATGCTAAATAATTCGCCTTTTTTAATTTTTAAGGATACACCATCTACTGCCTTGACTTCTTTAAAATGCTTTTTAATATCTTTGATTTCAATCGCAATAGAATCTTTTCTTATGCTCATAATTTCAAAACCACATTAATTTCATGTTTTTCATTTTTACTATAGCTACTTTATTGACATAAAAAATACTTTAAAAAAATGGGAGTTCAAATATTGATAAATTTCAATATTCGAATCTCTATTTTTTTTAATTGATCAATATCAATCTTGAAATTTTAATACCAAAGTGAAAAAAGTTTTAGTAAAAATTTCTTTACCAAGTTTTAACTTGAAAAAATCGATCAATTTTCATATTCAGAGAAATTTTCTCCCAAAAATATAAAACGTCTAACATTAATCGATTCATACTAATATTTTTTTCTTAAGGTCCAAACTATTATATAATTTATTGTAGAAATTATAGTGATGACGATATTAACATAGGTGATCGTCCAAAAACCAAGATCCGCCCCTATTATGAAAGGAATAATAGTCGAAGCACTTAACCAGCAAATTACGTTTACATAATATGCATATAAAAACCTTCTTTTATATCTTGAAATCCTAACCGAATCATCAGTTTTACTCAATAAATTAAACGCAGCGTTTCCAATCTCAGTAAGTTCATATTTATTTGTTTTTTGTATCAATAATAGCTGCAAACTTTTTAAATGATAAGAAAGAGTTGGGCTATCAAGTGGTTCTAAATTCTTTTTAATCTCTGTAAATGATGAAGGATTTTCTCCTAAGAATTTGATAATATCTCTTCTTATCTTATGACTCAAAGATTTAAAAATTTCATCTTCATCTATAACAGATTTTTTCTTCTTTTCTTCACGTATACCTACATTAGTTGTCATATAATCATCAATTCATTCTTTGTTTACCATTACATAAGATTATTCTATTTAGAATATATATTTGTACTAAACTAAAGAATTTCATAATTAATGAACATCATACCTCTCAAACTGCTATTCAATAATATTATAAATAACGAGTTCTATTATTCTAATTACATAATTTTAAAAAATAAATCTTTTAAAAAAGATGAAAAATAAAATGGTGAGAGATTTAGAAAAAGATTTATCTGAAATCCTCAAGAAAGAAAGATTTCAAGGAAAAATGATAAATTATATATCTAAGGGAGGTAAGCTTTTAGTTTTTACACTCCCTATCGTACTGGTGATAATTACAATAATTACATTTATTATATTTCCAGTATTACCAAAACAACCATTTTTAGATCAACCCTTCGAATATCAAGTGTTAGCATTAATTTTTATTGTTGTTTTAGTGATATATTTTTTTAATTCTATTATGCTCCTTCTAGGAGCTACATCCACCGAAAGTTCCCTTAATTTGAGATTGAATTTTGAAAGAAAGAGGGGGAGGCCAATAGATAGTCTCGATGGTTTTGATTTACTTGCGAATAATGTTAAAAGAGTCACAAATTTACTTAAAGTTATTGCCCTTTTGTGCATGGTATCCTTAGCATTATTTATAATAATGTTATTTATGAGTGAGCTTAATTTAGGTTTTGCAGCTGCAGGATTCTCACTGGTAGGCTTTGGCTTGGCACTATTAATCCGAAGTTTAAATTTGAATATTCATAATGTCAATGGACTTCAAGATTTCTATAAGCCATCCACTCATCAAATTTTTCTTGACAATTTTTTTGCAGAGATTCTTTCAGATCATTTAGACCCAGTTACTTTTCTTAAATGGGATGAATATTTAGCTGGTATAAATAAAATTTTAACTGCATCATTCATTCAAAAAATAAGAGAACAAGAAGCAGAAGAATTACCTATAACGTTTGCTATTGAAAAGATCTTATTTCTTTATTACCTAAAATTTCAAGAAGTTTTAACAGAAGAACAATTCATTCAAGAATTAAAAGAAGTAATTGATGTAGAATCAGATAGCTTTGATATTAAGAAAGGATTATTAATAGAAGGCTCCTGGTATTTCTCTGCAAATGATATTTTTAAATTATTCAATTATATCAAAAAATACAATCCTGGATTTTTCGACCTCATTGATAGATTGCAATTAGAATTAGCAGATAATATTGAACGTATTTCTAAAGATCCAATTTATATGGATTCAGCAGCTCAAGAAGTTGTTTATTTAAAAACAGAGCTAAATATTATGGTTTTCCTATATAATAACTCTCCAGAAGCTAGAAAATATATTATAAAAGTAAATGCTCCTGGATTTGAACCAAGTAAATTGAAACTTGATATCGAAGTAGAAGGAAGAGGCGAATTTACAATACCAAATATTCCCATTCCATTAATTTCGTCTGAGGGTAGAGATATTGCAGGAGTCTTATCAACAATGTTAGAAAATGGCGATACAACATGGTTAACCTTAGAACCAAGAGAAACCGGAACGCAAACGGTGCAAATATTTTTATTATCATCTGATGGTACAATAATCGAAGGAAAAACAAGAGCAGTGAAAGTATCTAAAAATATAAAAGATTATCTAAAAAAGTTAAGTTCAATTGGCTCCTTGCTTGGCGGTTTAGCAGTTCCATTATCAAAAATCTTATTCTCATAAGAAATTGAGTTATTTAATCTTTATCCAAAATCTTTTTTTATTTTATAATTCTGATTCCAAATAATGGCTAGATTTACCAGAAAAATTCA
>JBHLKB010000271.1:0-4121 GCA_048887205.1 Candidatus Hodarchaeota archaeon | reverse complement strand
CTTGTATCATTTGAATATTCGCTCAATCCTTCAGGTGTGATACCCGGTCCACTGACTCTGAATAATCTTGTCATCATATTATACATACTTGCAAATCCACTTTCAAAAATTATCCCTCGTAAATTATTTGGATTATGTGCACCAATTTCTGAAGCACAAGCACTACCAAGTGAACGTCCTAATAAAAATAAAGAATCCTTTAAATTTTCTTCAATCAACCATTTATAAAACTCGTTATAAATTGGCATCGCATCAGTAATTAAACTACTATAGATTGGTTCTCCAGAACTAAATCCATAACCACGAAAATCAACTACAGCTAAATTTACTCCACAATCAAAAAAGAAATCTAAAAAATATTGGTAATCCGCGGCAATCTCCCCATTTCCATGAAATAATAATATTGTTGGAAAATCATAATCATTTAAATAAAAAAATCCTCCAGTTATGATATTTTTACTAATTTTTAATTTTAATATTTTAGTATTTGAGTCTAAGAGAGTTGGTTCAGGACTTTTTCGAGGAAAAAAAACTATACTAGACACGACTGGATTATCAATAAATGATTTTTTTACCATATTAGTATACCTATCATTATATCTTTTAAAAATTAGTCTAATGCATATATTTTTTACCAAAATATTTTTCTTTAACAAAAATGGAAAGTTTTAAATAAAATTGACATAAAAATTTACTTACTGTAAATCCTATTTTTAAAAACTTATAAAGAGGTAATAACTAATTATGGGAATTGTTATGATAACTATATGGTATCCACCTAATAAAGCAGTAGATATGGCTAAATTGTTTGCAAAGCAGTCTAGAGATCTCCCTCCTTTTGTGACAAAATGGAGAGCATTCAATACTTCTGGAGGAATTGATGGTATGAAGCAATACCATATAATCTATACAGAGAGAGGAAAAGCAGAGGAGGCAGGAGAGGGGATTATGAAATACTTTATACCATTTGCTAATGAGATTGAAGGATTCCGTTGGCAAATTGAGAGTTTAAGTGGAGTATCGGATTCCTTTAAATTGCTTGGAATGACTTGGTAGATTAATTAAATTTTAATTCTTTTTTTTTAGAAAAAATAAACAATTTCTACTTTTTAGATATTTTTTTCTTGTAAAACGTTATTAGGATTACACTACTAACCAAAAATGATATAAGATATAGGATGAATGAAGAGCTAATTGTAGGTTGCAATTGTCCATTTTGATTTGTACAAAATTCATAACCCTCCAAAATCCACGCTACAATCCCTCCAAGCATATTGTAAATTTTTGTAAAATTATAAGATACGAGGATGTTGCTTGCTGCTTGGCTTCTGAATCCACTTGCGCAATAGACAATGATCTCTGTGTCATTATAAGGTGAAAGTTCACTTATTCTTGACTCAAGTTCCATATGTGGTATAAGAGTTGCATTGCAAATATGATTGGAATTATATTCATCTTGGGTTCTGACATCTAATATAACTAAATCAGGATAAAGAGTAGAATTATTTATCATACTATAAGCGGTATCAGGATCGATATTGGTATATGTATTAGCTCTTGCGGAGATTGTAAAATTCTGATATAAAAACAAAAATGTGGTGAGTATAAGAAGAGCTTGGATTTTAAGACTTATTGAACTAATTCGTTTCGATAATTTCATTTTAATGATTAAAACTACAAACCTAAAAGTTATTATTTTGCTTTACCCTGAGCAGCTACAGCTTCAATTGCTTGAGCTACTTTTTCAGCATCGCCAAGATAATAATGGGTAATTGACTTTAAATCATCATCTAACTCATATATAAGAGGTACTCCTGTAGGAATATTCAGTTTCACAACCTCGTCATCAGGCATATTATCAAGATACTTAACGAGCGCTCTTAAACTATTACCGTGTGCGGAAATCAAAATTCTTTTCCCCGCTTTTATGGTTGGAGAGATTGTATCATGCCAATAAGGTAATACTCTTGCAACCGTATCTTTCAAACATTCAGTCAACGGAACCTCTTCAGCATTTAAATCTGCATATTTGGCTTCATTTCCTGGGAAACGGGGGTCACTTGTTTTTAGCGCGGGAGGAGGTATATCATAACTTCTTCTCCAGATGAGTACTTGCTCCTCACCTACTTCAGCTGCCATTTTTGCTTTGAAATAACCTTGTAATGCTCCGTAATGCCTTTCATTTAATCGCCAAGATCGATATACAGGAATCCACATTAAGTCCATCTCATCCAAAACAATCCATAAGGTTCGAATTCCTCTTTTCAATACTGAAGTATATGCAATATCAAATGTATATCCTCCCTCTTTCAATAACTTTGCAGCTTCCTTTGCTTCTTGAATTCCTTTTTCTGAGAGGTCTACATCAGTCCATCCAGTAAATCTATTTTCTTTATTCCAAGTGCTTTCCCCATGTCTTAAAAGGACTACTTTATACATTCCAAATCATATTCCTAAATTATGATTGTCGTGTTATGTAATTATTTTAAAACTTAATATATATCTCTTTACTTTTTATTTCATAAAACTATTTTTAAAAGAGAATAATATTTAAAGAGAGATATAGAGTGAAGGAAGGTGGAATTTTAAAAGGAGCTCCCCGGCAAGAGAAAAATTGGAGCAAAATCAAATTCGGCGAACCTTTTAAGAAAGCAATTGATAAATTTAGAGAAGATGTTCAGAATCGGAGTGATTTTGATGCCTCATCATTACTTCAATTTGGTTTATTTATGTCTATGGCGGTGATTAACATCTTAAAAGAGAATGAGGCTAGATTTGGAGTTGAAGGTCAAAAAGCGGTAAATGATGCATTAGTAAAAACAGGATATGATGTAGGAAAACAAATAGCCGAAAATATTGAAGTTCCCTCAGAGATTTCAGATATCGAACTTATGAGTTTCTTAGCAACTATTATTAATACGCAAGCATGGACATCGATTGAAGATCCAATAATCGAAAATAAAGATAAATGTTCATTTGATATTCTATGGTGTCCCCTCCAAGATGTTTATTCTGCATTTGATTGCCGTGTACAACGATATTTAGTCCAAGGCATTATTAGTTATTTTAGAGAACATGTTATAGAATCAGATTTTCAAGTAGAATTTAAATCTACAATTCCAGCAGGAGCTGATCATTGTCGATTTGTAATAGAAAGAAAAAAACCAGGAGATCAGGATAAATGGGAGACATATTCAAGATTATTAGAACATAAAGCACTGAAAAGACTCAAAGAAAGGGAGAACAAATAAGAATTTAATAATTCTTTTGTTATTTATTCAATTTCAAAATCTTTAATCATTGAAATCTTTTTATCAACATCAATGGTTATAGCAATGAGTTTAATTTCTTCCTCATCTTCAGATTCTGGATCTATCATTACAAAATAAAAAGTATTCCCTTCTGTGTCAAAACCAACTTCCATCTCACCACACTCATCGGGTATTATCTCTTTAATGTTTGCTGGTGCATTTTCTTTTAAGATTTCATAAACAGAATCTTCAATTTTTTTCTGGTCTTTTCGAATTTTTTTAATATTCGCGAAATCAAATTGTCCCATTAGCTCTTGGGCTTTAGAATTTAATTCATTCCATTCTTGGAACATTTCTTTTAAATTAGGAGTTGAAGACATATTTAATCATTAACATTATTTAAATTAAAAGTTCTTATTATCATAGAAATAATATTTATAAAATATTTTCTAAAGGTAAGGTAAAATAATGAATATCCATCTTTCAAAACCAATATTAAAAGGGAGTAAAAGCCTTGAAGAATGTATTTATGAACGTGAAAGTGTGAGAAGTTATAAAGATAAAATTATAGATATTGAAAAAGTTTCTCAGATATTATGGGCTACCCAAGGGAAAAAAGGAGAAAAAAGAACTGTTCCTTCTGCGGGAGCGACTTATCCTCTAGAAATCTATGCTAATCTCAAGGACAAGGGATTTTTTAATTATAAAGTTAAGAAACATGCATTAGAATTGATCAGAGGAGAAGATTTGAGTAGAAGTTTAGCCAGAGCTTGCTTGGATCAATATTTTATTTCGGAGGCATATTTAAATATCATAATATGCGCTGAGTTCTCAAGAACTACTTGGAGATATGGACAAAGAGGTGTTAGA
>JBHLKB010000270.1:0-4123 GCA_048887205.1 Candidatus Hodarchaeota archaeon | reverse complement strand
ATTAGAAGGTAAAAAAATCTTAATGCGAGTTGATATAAACTCTAACAGTGATGTAGAAAAAATGGAGATCAGAGATTCTCCTCGAATTCGGGCACTTGCTCCTGCTTTGAATGAATACTTTAAAAAGAGTGCAGTTATTATTTTAGCCCACCAATCTCGTCCGGGGAGTGAAGACTTTACGGATTTAAATATACATGCGAAGGAAATAGAAAAGTATATTGGTCGAACAGTAAAATTTGTTAAAGATATTTTTGGAAGCCAAGCAATTCAAGCAATTAAGGAACTTAAACCAGGTGAAGTATTGGTTCTAGATAATGTTCGAAAGTTTGAAGGAGAAATGAAAAATTATAAAGATTTTTCTGAAGCAGAAAATACTGAAATGGTGAAAACTCTTTTTCCTTTAGTAGATTATGTAATTGTTGATGCTTTTGGAGCAGCTCATCGGGCTCATGCTTCTATAGTAGGATGGCCTAAAATGATGGCAGGACCAATAACCGATAAAGAATTAGATGCTTTGAAAAAAATAATGCAAGAACCAGAAAAGCCTATGGCCATGTTAATTGGTGGAGCAAAAGCTATTGATAAATTCAAGGCAATGAAATATAATTTTGATAATGAAAAATTGGATTATGCTTTATGCTCTGGATTAACCGCAATCCTAATCTTTGAAGCTTTGGGGAAAAATATGGGAGAACCAAACCATAAAATAATAGCAGAGGATTTGGAAGCAAATAGAGACATGATTTTAGATACTTATGAGAAATATAAGGAAAAGATCATTCTCCCAGAAGATTTAATCATTGATGACAATGGTAATAGAAAAACTATCGGAATAGACGAAGCCGGCACTTATAATACAACTACAGGGGACATTGGCCAGAAGACAGTAGAAAAATTTAATGAGATCCTGATGAAATGCAAAACAATTGTTGCAAATGGTCCACCGGGTATATTTGAACAGGAAGTTTTTAGAAAAGCAACAAATGAAATTGTAGATACTATGGTAGCTGCTACTAAGAAAAACAAGGCACTTACAATAATAGGAGGAGGAGAAATGGGTGCAGCAGCCTCAATGGCAGGAAAAGCAGATGGTGTTTCCTTCATTTCAACTGCAGGCGGAGCAATGTTGGAAATTCTTTCTGGAAATGATTTACCAATGATCAGAGCATTAAGAGAAAAGAAAGCCTAAATATTAATAATCGATTTTTTTTAGAACATCCAAATTATTACCAAAATAATTTTTTTTTATCTTTTATTCAAATTAGAATGAAGAAATTAATAAATTATTATTTTTAATAAAATATTTATTTTGTTTTTTTTAGATTTGTTATTAGTAAAAATTTAATTATGAATGATATTTTCATTATATTTATAGTAAATATCCTGAAAAGATAATATTATGGACAAAAATCAAGCATTACTAATTATAGATGCTCAAATAAACATGTTTAATGAAAATTTTTATGTTTATCAAGCAAATCAATTGATCAAAAGATTGCAACATTTAGTGAAACAAGCTCGTTTAAAAAGCGTTCCAGTAATCTGGGTAAGAAATAATGGAGGAAAAGGAGAACCAGATGAACCTGGGACACTTGGCTGGAAAATTCATCCTTCATTAAGACCTAAGAAAGGTGAATTAGTGGTTGATAAGTATGAACCTAGTGCATTTAAAGATACAAATCTATTATTTATATTAAAGCAAAATAGAATAATTGATTTGGTAATAGCAGGAATGCAAACAGAGATTTGTATAGACTCAACTGTACGACAGGCAGTAGAGTTTGGATTCAATGTGATTATAGTTGAGGATGGACATAGCACTTTTGATTCTAAAGAAATGAAAGCTATAGAGATTATAGAAAAATACAATAAAGAATTAAATGATATCGCCAAAATTGAAAAAGCTGGGAACATTATATTTCAATAAAATAATTGATTACTATAAAGTTTTGTTCTTTAATTGAAATCTTAAAGATTTTGATGAGTAAATTTAATTTTAGACAATTTATTGCTGGATTTTAGATAGTTCGATTCTGTAGTGATTTTGCATATTTTTTACGTATTATTAGGAGCGATTTTTGGTTTATATTGAATGATACCCAAGAATATTCAAATCGGCAATCGGTTGTTTTGATACTCTGACACATTTCTTGAACATTTAAAAAAATGTTTAGATAATAGAAGCTTTCTATGACAATTTTATTAAATGATCTGAGATTTAAAGATCTAAGTTGAAACTATTGAAAATAAATGTTTTACATTGTGAAACTAGTGGACTAATAAAATATTTATTTTTTAATATTATAAATTACTTACGAGCAATTGCATTATTCATAAAATTAAGTGAAAGGGCCCGTGGTCTAGCTCGGTATGGATCTACCCCGGAATGACGTCCGCTTGACGTGCGGAAGGTCGTGCGTTCAAATCGCGCCGGGCCCACCATTAAATAATAAGGTTAATAGAAAGATGCCTATTAGAATTCGCTGGTTATCAAAGGAGTATTTTGGTACTGGATTACTGCTGTTAGGAATATGTGGAATATTCCAACTTTTTTTTATATTTATAGGTCAATATTTTTTAGCGATAGGAAATTATATCGTTGTGATATTAATTCCAATCGCAATTTGGATAGCTACTTTTTTTGCTACGATCATAATTTTTGAGAGTTATGCTCAAGTTGAGAGGAGAGAGAAATTAAGCAGTCGATATCGTAAATCAATAGTCAAGAGCTCAAAATTAAAGAAATTTCTAAACATTCCTATAACAAAACCATTACTGTTAGTTTTTATCTTATTTAATGTCTTTTTCTTTACTATTTTCTTTATATGTATTTCATTTTTAAACAACTCTATGGCATTTTTGATTGCTCAGAATTTAAGTGCGATTATTTGCCTACTCATTGCCAATTTAATAGAGAAAAATTACGGTCGCGTTAAAAGATATTAAGCTTAATCTAAACATCAAGCTATCTACTATTATTGAGCAAATTTATATAGTGATAACACATCATTTATTATATTAAAGTTGTAAAAAAACAAGCATAATTATTTGTGTAAAACTTTTCCAATTAATTTTATTTTTTGATATAATATGGCGAAACTTCAGATTCGGTGCCCTATTTGCTCGCAATGGGAACAGATCGAGATTTCTGATGATGCTACCAAAAATGTTTCAAAAGGTCTTTTAGCAATTAATATAGCTACTGGAATGATTTGTGATCATTCTTTTATTGCATATGTAGACAAAAATTTGATTGTTAGAGATTGTTTAGTTGCTGATTTTAAAATTGAACTTCCTGAAAGTGCATCGTCACAAGAAACGGAAGAAATTATCAAACCCGAAACTGAGACAATTAAATTTGATCTAATAAAAGTAAGCATCCCAGAATTTTTAATGACATATATTATTAAATCAATATTTGAAGGAAAAAAAACACTAATAATTTCTGAAGAGGAGTTCCTATACAACCATTTGAAAAATTTCTTTAAATATATTATGCAAAATTCATTTAATTTTGATATTACTGTCATGGCATCTGAAGATTATAAGAAAAATAAACAAGATTACAAAGAACATCTTATTTTTAATAAGCGGGAGGTTATTAGAGATAAAGATAAAATTATTGATCCAAAAAAATTAAATACAGAAAAAGCTATGGTGCAGAAATTTTTCGATGAATATGATTTAATGGCGGGATTAATTATATTAAGGAATGAAATAAATAAAGCCTATGGATATTCCAAAACTATAGCTGAATATGCAGAAAAAAAAAAAGGAAAGCCAATAACTTCCAAAATCCTTATTGATCATATCCTTGAAAAATATGGTGAAAGAATCCAAATTCCTTATCTAAATTTTCTAATCAACATTGTTCAAAATTATTTCAAAGTTGAAATCCCTAAAATTGGTGGGGTCACTGATCTACTTGGATTTCTATAAATTTTAATAAAAAAAAAAAAGATTATTCCATTAATTTTATCCCAAATTCTTTACATTTTGGAAGTTCTTCATCTACAATGGGGCCCTTCATCCCTCCAACTTTTATAGATAAACCAGGGCTTATTTTATTTAAGTTAGGCATAACCTTATTAATTTGCTTTTCCATTTTTTTTACAGCTTTTTC
>JBHLKB010000269.1:0-4128 GCA_048887205.1 Candidatus Hodarchaeota archaeon | reverse complement strand
AAGAAAAAAATCATTTATATTAACTTAAATTAACGATTAGTAATCTAAATATTCTCTTTGCTATGAAATCTAAAAAGCTTTTATCCAAAATAAAAACAGTTTTAAAGCCAATTTATCAGAAAGTAATTCTCAAAGAGATTTATTTAGAAGGAAAAGAGCCTCCAAAATCATATGCATTTAGTAAGAAATTTATAGGAATCTATGCTATGTTTTTTTCAATTTCTTTAATACTTTTAATAGTAATGAATATATCAGATATTACTTTTTCATTGCTTTTTGAGCAACTTTTTATTATTGGAAATGTTATTGTCGCTTTATTCATTTTTCTTTCTCTCTTATATAGTAGTGATAAGCTCAGAGTTTTTATATTCGAAAAATATACTGCTATGAAACAGCTAATAATCTATTTGGGAGCAGGAATTGGATTTTATTTCTTCTTTAGAATGCTTTTTTTATTTAAACTGAATCTAATGACTTATTTATCTTTTTTATCAACAGTTTGGTTAATCTTATTAAGCACAAGGTTTTATATGTATTCTAGAAAGTTTGCAACAAAATTAGAAGCTAAATTTATAGCGAAATATTCGTTATCTAGACGTTTCTTAGCTGGCATCACTCCCCTTTTTATTTTAGCTTTATTAATTGTACTAGCCTTATTTTATCGTGTTCTACTAGTGTTTATTTCTTTAGATTTTTTTGGACCTCACGATCCTCAGGGAGCAGTTGCGGTGTATCAAATAGAAATGCGAATAGTTATGCCATTGATTTATTTCAGTCTTATTATGACACTTCTTTTCATTATTTTTGAGTTTATTTTTACACGCAGAAAGGCAGAAACTAAAAGAGCCGGTTTATTTGACAATTACACATTTTCATTGATAGTATTTTTTATCTTTTTCTTTCAGATCTTTCAGATTACTATCTTTTTATTATTAAGACCAGAAACAATTAGCGTTTTAAAAACTACAGTAGGCGCTACTAGCACTTCAGTATCTTTTATTTTTATTTTTGAGTTTTTAATTTCCATGTTCTTTTTGTATAGGATTATAACAAAACTAGGTAGGTCCCTAGGTTGGCAGATATTTTTATTTAAAAGAGAAGGATTGATTCTACTAATTTTGGGATGTGTCGTTGCTCAAACTTTAACCCGCTTTGGCTTAGAAGCTCAAATTTCAAACCAAGAGGTAAGTGTTATTGGAAATTTCTTGATGTATGATAAATATATCATATCTATTATAATGATCATCTTTCTTGGAGTAACTTTATTGGTTTATTATCTAAAACCTCAATCCACCTCAATGTTTATAAGACTCCAAAAAGAAACAGTTGATACAGAACAAGAAAAAATAGAGATTGTATATACACTATTAAAAAGTGAATATATAAGAAGAGGTGAAGCTTATCCCATTGAAATCTTAGATCGAGAATTGATAAAAGCAACAAAACTTCCTAAAAATGCAGTGTATTCATTAATTAATGAGTTAGTTGATAGTGATATGGATGTTCTTATAAGAAACATAAAAGATGATTATGGTAATACTCAAAAATTAATTGATTTTGTATCAATCACTGAAAAATTTGATAAAAAGGAAGTTGCACAGAAAAAAGCAAAATCTTATTTATCTCAGAGATTATACGAGACGATGACTAAAAAATCTCCCGATTTATTTAATTTAAATCGTGATTTAGAGTCAGATAAAGCTTCCGATCTATTTATGTCCTCACTTACAAACACTTACAGCAAAAAGTTAAAAGATCAAAGACTTAGAAACAAAAAACAGAAAGAAGCAGTTATATCTTTTGCTGAAACAGAAATTCAGGAACCTTTAAAAAATTTAATCATTGATATACTAAAAAAAGAATATATTTACAGGATCGAGAATAGTGAAAAGTATCCTAATTTTTATTTTCCTATTTCTGAAATTGCATCAATTGTTCAAATGGAAACAAAAATTACTCCAGGAGAGCTTTACCCGATTTTAGAAAACTTAAATGCAGAAGATATTGAGTTAAGACTTTTAAACAATGACAATGAGCCAGAGGATAAATTAATTAAATTTTTTCCGATTGCAGATTATGCTCTTAGTTATTCATTAGCCAATTTTAGACCTAATGAATTCAACAAGATAAAAATTGAAATTATAAAACAATTTGTCAGATTTCTTAAAAAAAAAAGAAGCAAAGCAGGTATTTCTAGATTGAAAAAAGGAATAGGAAATGATACAGAGGAACAACGTGTATGGAACAATATTTTAAAAAATTTATATAATTATTATCCTCTATATACTGAGATACAAGAGAAGATTCAAGCTGGAGAAGGAATATTACAAGTTTTTAACATCTTTCCTAAAAAACAAATTGATATCTTTATCGAATCCTAATTTTAACTATCATTTTGCAGAATTATTTTAAGGAAAAATTCAAGAAAGATTCAATATTTAAGCTTTCATCTAAATAACTGATTGAATCAAATTGGCTCTTAATAAAATTAAACAAAGTATTACAAGGAAATTTGTGGGATTGTCATCTTTTCAAATATTAGTTATGTTTAGAAGAGGATTATTTTATACATATTTATCAATTTATATGAGAGATTTTTTACTTCTTTCTGTTACTGAAACTACTCTATATGCTACATTGCCGATGATAATGAGTGTTATATTTCAAAATTTTGTATGGGGGCCTATATCGGATAAAATTCAACGGCGACGACTACTCATAATCTTAGGCGAAATTATCGGGGGTAGTGGTACTATTTTAGTATGGGGTATTCATTCAATATTCGCAAATTTCTATATTGCGGGATATGTTATTATTATTGGTTTATCAGGCATTGAAATCTTCTGGAGCATGTCTAATATTGGATGGAGTGCACTTATTAGCGATGTTTATCCACCCGAAGATAGAAATAGGATAATGGGGCAATTGACCAGTGTTGGCGGCCTTGGCCGTATGATAGGAATATTAATAGGAGGTTATCTCTATGATAAAGGTTTAGGATTTCGTAATGGCCCATTGTTCTTTATAGCTTCATTTGTCATGTTTATATCAACAATACCAATGTTATTTGCTCCAGAAGGGGGAATATATCAAACTAAATTTAAAAGTGATGAATATATCGAAAATAATGAAAAAAAAAGTAATTATAAGATTGTCTTCATCATTTTTATAACTGCGTTAGTTTTTATAAATTTCGGAAGGAATAGTATTTCTGTCCCTTATTCACAGTATCTAATTTTAGAGAGTGGTTTTAATGTTGATGATGTTATGTTAAGTTATATTGCAAATACTCGCTCATTGGCAGTGTTAATAATCGGATTAACTGCTGGGCTGTTGAGTAAAAAATTAGGCCATTCTAAAACACTTATTTTTGGAATTGTTTCTGGAATAGTTGCCTTAATCATTACTGCTCTAACTTCAAGTTTATTCCTTATTTTTATTGGCAGCTTTTTAATAGGAACGGCGGATGTCATAATTCTAGCAAGTTCATATACCATTGCCTCAAAATTGATACCCGAAAAATTACGAGCAAAAAGATTTGGAATATATAACACCACCTTCTTCCTTTCATGGGGTTTAGCATGCACTTTAATAACAGGGCCACTTATAGATCTCTTGATACTTAATGGGTTTGGAGAAATTTATGCATACCAAATCGCTTTTATAGTAAGTGCGCTAATCACTGGAATTGGATTATTAATATTTCTAATATTAGAAATCTGGTTAAAAATTAAAAAAAATTAAAAAAAATTAAAAATATTTTTTTAATAGCTTTATTCAACTATATTCATGGGCTTACCATGATGCTTAGGAATGGGTTGTGCTCCGCATGAACTTCCCATCCAGCATACTAGTTGATTTCCTTCCTTATGCATAGGTTTACCACAATGAATTGGAATTTCTTGTTTAAAACCACACTCTTCACATACTAATTTTCCCATTTTTATATCATCTTCTTTTTTTTCTTTATTACTAAAATGTTCTTTTCCAATTTCCATTTGCATTAATTTAGGATCCATCTGATTATAATTTTTAAATCTCTCAGGATCACTCTTGAAATGAGCTTCACAATTAGAACTGCAAAAATGATATATTTTTCCTTTATACTCATATTCAATAGCTTTTAAT
>JBHLKB010000268.1:0-4147 GCA_048887205.1 Candidatus Hodarchaeota archaeon | reverse complement strand
AAGTTTCAGAAAGCTTTATTTATTGGAGATGATGATTTAGTTAGTATTTTGTGTAAATTTATTATACCAGAATTACCAATAACTGTAATCGAGATTGATGGAAGAATAACAAAATTACTAAAAGAAATTGTAGAAAAAAATAATTTTAAAGATTTCAAAGTCTATAATATTGATTTTAAAGAGCTAAAAGATTATCCTGAACTTTCGAAAGAAAAGTATTCCATCATTCATCTAGATCCTCCTTATGAAGAAAGTGAATTACAGGAGTTTTTAAATATTATTGAGGGAATTTTAGATAATAAAATTATTCAAATTTTTCTAAATGGACTGTATGATGATAATTCTCAAACAATAATTAATCAATTTATAACTAAAAACAATCTAAACATCTCCAATTACTATAAATCTTTTAATTCCTATCCATTTAAATCATTAGATTCAGATTTTTTAAAATATCTTAAGAAGGAAATTAAATTAAATAATAATCTGAAATTTGAAGAAAAAAATTTGAAGAAACTGGAGTTTACAAGTGATCTACTTTTGATTGAAAAAGGATGGTTTGAAGATTACTAAGCATTTGATATTAACCAAAAATAAAGTTAAAAATAAAAGAGGGATAAGAAATGAAATATAAAACAAAAACAGTGCTGCACTCTGTAAAACTTAAAATAATAACTGAGAAAATATTAGAAGATTTTTATTCTGAATTTAATCATATCGAAATCATAAAGACTAGGAGTTTTGGTAAGATGCTTTTTTTAGATAATGAAATTCAACTTGCTGAATTAGATGAATTTATTTATCATGAGCTATTTGCTTTTCCTGCCTTATTATCTCATCCCAGACCTAAAAGAATTTTAATTATTGGAGGAGGAGATTTGTTATTAGCAAAACAAACATTAAAATTTCCAGAAATTGAAATTATTGATCTTATTGAATTAGATTCCTATGTGATTAAGTTTTGTTTAAAACATTTCAAACATCTTCTTGGTAATATCCATAAAAATCCGAAACTAAGAATTAAAATTCAGGATGGATATCAATTTATAAAAGATACAACTAATCATTATGATATTATCTTTATCGATCTACCTGATAATAAAAAGAATTGTAAATTTGCGTTTGAAAATAGTTTCTATGAAGATATTAAATCTAGTTTAAATCCAAATGGAATTCTCTCAGCCCAGACGGGAAATGGAGACACTTTTTATTATTCACAAAGATCAAAAAAAATACGAAAGATGTTTTCTATTGAAAATCTAAAGAGTTTTATTGAATATTTCAAGCTATTTACCAGATATTTTAAATATTCATTTCAATATCGCCAATATATTCCCTCTTTTTTCGGACAATGGTCATTCACTCTTGGTTCAGATAATATTGATTTTAAAAATGTAAGTAATGAACAAATCAAGAACCAATATCTCAAGATTAGTAATAATTCTATTTATTATTCACCAGAATTTCATAAAAGTATTTTATTTCAACCAAAGATCATAGAGAATCTAATTTCCTGTGTTAATAAAAAAAGGGTTTTTAAACTTTCTTAAAATAGTGCTTTACAATTTTAATCAATTTATCTGAGGTTTTAGGTGTAAAAGCTTTTGAATGACTTAATGTTAATAACGTGAAAGGGTATTTATCTCTATATTCTAATAAGGGAATAAACTCAACCGGAATTTGAGGCTCTGTATCATCAGTTATCTCATCAGCATCAAATCCTTTCTCTAAGAGATCCTCCTTTTTGAATTTTTTTAATTGAATAAAACCACTATCTAAATCAAATTCTTTAAAATAGACTTTAAGTAAATCAACTTCCCATTTTGGGTGGATAATGAACGTTAACTTCTTTACCCATCTACAGGCTAACGCAAATGCCAGATAATTTGCCTCATTTATTCCAAACAATAGCGATTCCTCTGGATATATCCGTTCTCCAATTGGTTTGTGTAATAGGACACTAGTAATATAAATCCAACCCCAATCAGCTATTCCCATATCCGAGTGAGCATCCAAATGGACAAGTTCGAATGGAATTTCAATTTTTTTATTAAGGATTAAATCTCTCCAAAAGAAAAATGCTTCATGGTGAGATTTAACAACCCTTCCTTTTACAGGTTTATTTTTTGATAATAAACACCTATTTTCAAGGAAGCTTTCTAAGGATACCTTACTCCAAGGATAATATTTCCTCTTATTTAATCGCTTACTACCCAATCGTGAATCTGTAATTCTATTAAGGAAAAAATCTAAGTCTATATCAAGTATACGATCCATCAAATCACTTAAATATTCAAAATATAACTTGAGTTAAAATGGGACTAAATGAATTTTTTACTTACAATAATTTGCTTTTCAATTATTCAGAGTTAATTATTAAATATCTTTATAACTAATTTGAAATTAATTATTGCTAATATATTTGCGAAATTTTAATGATGAGTTTTTATATATTCTTGATTATTACTGTTAGCTGGGTAGCGATACTAATATTATCTTTAATATCTTTCGCAAGAAGAGTTCCAAGAAGAGTTGGAAGGGGATTTAGAAGAGTTTCAAGAAGGATTCGAGGAGGATTTAGAAGAGTTGAAAGAAAAGTTGGAAGAGGATTTAGAAGAGTTACAAGAAGAGTTGAAAGAAGAATTGAAAGAGTTACAAGAAGAGTGGGGGGATATCAAAGGAAATTTGCTATAACTGATCCAAATATCTTTAACTCCATTCAATCTACCACAGCTAAATCAATGAAAGATTATTTAGATAAAAATGAATGGATAAAGGAAAAAGATCTTAAAAGAAAGGTTAAAAATGAAGTCGCGCTAGAGATTGAAAAAGATGTGCAAGAAAGTTCCATGAGAGATATGCGCCCTCTAATTGATAGCACTATTGATGAAACAATCAATCTCACGTTTCTTAAAGAAGTAAAAAATAGGGGTGATCAGCTAAAAATAAGAAAAGGATCTCTAATTGGTAAAGTGTTTTGGAGATTAATTTTTCCTCTCGCTATCGCTGTATTTATTGGAGGAATAAGTTTGATATATCCTGACATACTCCCTCCTGGAAATTTATTTATCAATGGAATTCAACAACCAGGTATGCCTGTAATTATAGATCCCATCCAACGTGTTCAATCTATACTAATCAATGGAGCAGTTTACGGAACCGGAACCTTGTTATTGGTTGGTATAATAATTTTAATAAGAAGAAAATAGTTCTATCTAAAAATTTAAACTTAAAATTAAATTAAATTTACTAGGAGATTATGTAATTTTTTTTAATTTAAATTATCCTCGTTCCACTATATTTTTGGAGATAATTAGCAAAAAAACTCAATTAAAATTTTTATTAATTTTAATTAATCCGTTTTAATTCATATTTATATGCTAAAATAGATTAAATTTAGAGTGATTTAAGAAAATGTCCACTGAAAAAGAAGCCAATTATTATTTTTTTAAAAAAAAAATATTTATGAGAACCTTTGACGCAGCAATGCTTATCGTAAAACAAATTTTAATAGAAAATTTTGGGGAGGACAAATTCATCGAGATTTCTACTGCTACGAGGAAGGAGTTTGAAAATCTGCTCCTTGAGATCCCTTATATCGGAGGTGATGCTAATCCACTAACTGACGAATTAATCAATGCTGCACTACTACTACCATTGCTTCAAGCTTTTGAAAAAGAGGGTCTTAAATTTGATGAAATTGGTAAATTAACATATGAATTATTCGAGATTTTCTATAAATTTATCCCTCCTGCAGATGACATTTTCTCCAATACTTATCAAGACAAAAAAAAAGAACAAGCTATCGATTCCAAATTACGTAAATATACAGGTGATTGGGTATTTGACTTTATCGAAGGCGATGATAAAACATTTACTTTTGGAGTGGATTATTCTGAATGTGGTGTGTATAAATTTTACAAGAGTAAAAGGGCGGAACATTTTATGCCATGGGTATGCATAGCTGATTATGTAAAAGCTCGAGCATATGGATATGGTTTGAATCGCACTCAAACAATAGGAAATGGAGCTAAAATATGCGATTTTCGCTATGTTAAAGATGGAAATACACCTCGAGCATGGCCACCAGATAATCTACAGGAGGTTAAAAAGAAATAAACTTTACTTACTATGTTCAAGCATTTCT
>JBHLKB010000267.1:0-4156 GCA_048887205.1 Candidatus Hodarchaeota archaeon | reverse complement strand
GAATCTCATCATACAGAAGAAGTTCCGCTTGCTAATGATACAAGTTTTGGTGTCGGTTATGCCCCATATTCGGATGTTGAGAGAATTACTTTAGAAGCTGAAAAGTTGATTAATTCGAATAAATTTAAAGATAAATGCCCTGCTTCTGGAGAAGATGTAAAGGTAATGACAGAAAGAATGGGGAATGAAATTGGAATAACAGTAGCCGCTGCTATGGTTAGTAAACATATAAATGATGCTAGTGAATATGTTAATTATACTAATCAAATTAAAGAAGCAATTTTAGATTTAGCCTCAGATGTTATACCAGATCGCGATGTAACATGCCAAGTAAATGTAGCGGATAACATTGAAAAAGGGATCATGTATTTAACAATAACAGGTACATCTGCCGAAGCAGGTGATGATGGAGAGGTAGGTCGTGGGAATAGGTCAAATGGACTGATTACTCCCTGCAGAACTATGAGTTTAGAAGCTGTTTGTGGAAAGAACCCAATTAACCATGTGGGTAAGCTTTATAACGTGCTTGGGACAGAGATGGCAAGAGAAATTGTAAAGAGAGGACAAGGTGATATTATAGAAGCACATGTTAAACTATTGTCACAAATTGGAAGACCAATAACCGATCCATGGGTAAATTCAATTGAACTAATTCCTGCTGAAAATGTACCATTTGCTTCAGCAAAGAGAATTGCAGAAGAAGTATCTGCTGAAAAGCTTAATAAAGAGAGTTTTTTTGATTTAAGAAAGAGACTTATCGCAGGAAAGGTTCAAGTATTTTAGTGTTTAATTGTCGACAAACAAATTTTTATTTTTTTCTCTTTTTTTATTAATTAGGTTTTAATTTTAATATTTTTAAATTTGTATTCAAATTTGCTTTAAAATCAGAGGCTTCTAAGGTGATTATCTGATGGGATTAGACAAGTGGCTTAAATCGGAAGAAGGATCAAAAAAATCAAAAATGAAAGAGGAATCCCATATTCAAGCTAAAAGAAATAAAACCAAACTTAAACCGAATAAAGATCTTGAAACACCTTTAAAAAAATTGATAAAAAATACTCTTATTTGTCCAAATGCTAAATGTAAATATCAAAAAACCATTTTAAAGAGACAACTTACTGATGATGATAAAATATGCCCTAGATGCAATAAAAAAATGAAAATTAAGGCAGAGTGAATTTAGTCTTAGTTTCTAAAGATTGGTTAATATTAATTGTCTCTGAGGGCAGATTTTTTAAATCAAATACGGATTCACAGTTCGGGCATGTATTAGGTTTTTTTGAATACTTCAGAATAAAATATATGATAAACCCAAGCCCCAAGGTTAAGATTACCATAAAACACAGGACCTCATGATAAACGTGATCAAAATTTTTCCGTCTTAGTACCACCTCACGTTCACAAGTAGGACAATATACCCTATGGCCCATTTTTGGTCGTTTAAAATAGTGTGTTAATATTTAAGCTTAATGTTACAATTGTTAATTATTTTTTGTTAAATAAAGAATTTCTTAAAATTTTAAAGAAATTTAAAGTTAATATTTAAGATATTATTTAAATCCTCTAAAAGCTTTTTTCTCTTCTGATTTTTTCTTTTTCGTTTCGCCAGTAGTTAAGAGATCCCATGTACTATTAACTCCCATTTCTTTTAGTTTCTTACGCTCCTCATCCAACGACATCTCATTTTCATTTTCATCTTCATTCATGAGATAAACCTATAAAATCTTTAATCTTAATTAACTATTATAATTCGGATTAATATAATTTACTTAATTTAACATTAATAAGTCTCAAAAGAGAAAATTAAAGACTCCAATAAAAATAATATGAATAAGTATTCTCAATAAAGTTTTAAATCTGTAATTTTATAATTTATTAAAAAATAATTCTTTTGAAAAATTTCTAAATCAAATGGAGTAGTAATTATGGCAAATTGTGCTCATTGTGGGGTAGAAATAATTGGAGAGTCCTTTCATTGTAATGGTTGTGGATATAATTATTGTGCTGGGCATAAAGAGCCAATAGATCATGATTGTAATATTATAAGAGAGAGTTTAAACTATCAACAAACTCCACCAATGATTCGAACTTATAATCAAACTCCCCAGATATCAACTATTCCTCAAGAACAAACATATCAACAACCAGCTACACCAGGAGTAGTTCGAGGGACTACAAACGGAACATATACTTGGTATCGTCAAGAAAGCGAAGTACCAGTAGACGCTTTTGACCCTGATTCAGGAATCAAATTTAAAGGAATTATGTTGCCTCATAAGTCAGAATTGTTCCATTTTATAATTGGTGTCTCGCTGATTTTTATAATTGGCCTTTTAACTTTCTATCCTAGTTTAATTAATACAGGATATGAATGGGCAATTTTCATGTTAGCAAGTTTTTATGCTACTGCTTTTCTCTTTCATGAATTAGGGCATAGACAAGTTGCAATACATTTTGGACTTCAAACAAAATTTAGATTGTTAACTTTTGGAATGATGTTAACAGTTATTGGAGTCATTTTTAATATATATTCATTAGTATCGGGAGGAGCCAGTTTCCCATCATTGGCTCTCCCAGGGGCTGTTGTAGTTTTAGGATTAAGTAAAATAGACCGAACTACAGGTTTGTGTAAAGCAGCCGGACCTACAGTTAATCTTGTATATGGAGCAATACTTTTCATAATCTCTTTTATCATTCCAAATTATCCACTTAATATGTTAATCGGGTTAGCTGCAAATTTAAATTTCATGCTAGGTACTTTTAATATGATTCCAATTGGTATCCTAGATGGGCAAAACATTTGGAAATGGAATAAAAAAGTATATCTGGTTCTATGTGTTTCATTACTAGTGCTTTTAATAATAACATACGTTTTTATTTATAGTAATAACTTTTATGGCCCATAAATGAAAAAGTTAAACAGGAATTAGTATGAAAACTTATTAACTCTTTACTAAATTTTAATTCTTTAATAATTAAATAAAAGAAAGGAAAAAAATAAAAAGTAAAAATTATGAAGGATGATAATTTTAAATTATTATACTTTTAGATTCTTTAAAGAGAGTATCGAATTTACTTATTGAATTCTTGGTGAACTAACCTGACATATTGCGAATTTTGTGGTCATCAAATTAGCTATTTACCATTTACGTGTAAATACTGTGGAGGGACTTATTGTAAAAAACATCGATTACCTGAAAATCATGAATGTAGTTTTGAGTTAAAGCATGTTCCAGTTGTCCCTGCCACTCAGAAAGAGCCTCAGCGACGATCTCAAGAAACCTTAATGAAAAGACCACCACCACGGTTATCTTTAGATGATGGTCCTAGGACTTTCAAGAAATATCTAAAAAGACAGGAAAAGCAAAGGGAAAGAGTATTGCGAAGTTATCAAAGACCATATACAAGAACGTCCCCATATCAAGGTACAAAGATTCTATTTATACTGATTATAATTTTTTCAATTACTGCTTTGGTTTTCAACTATATAGACATCCCTGAATATATTTATTTTAGTTTAAATGGATTAGTGTATCAATTCATGTTTCATACTATATTTACAGCTCTTTTTATTAGCTCCGGTGATATTTTAAGTTTGTTTTTCTTGTTTATAATATTGTATATTTTATATTTTATGACAAGAAATATTGAAATGAGTTATGGAACAAAGTTTCTATTCAAATTGTATATTATTGGATGTTTATTCACAGCAATGTTCTATGTTTTATTAAGAGTTTCTTTAATGTATTTCTATCCCATTGAGTATTTTATTGTTCCTGTAGGATTAGCTTGGGGAGGAATATTAGGTCTAATATCATATTCGATATTTCCAATAATGAAACAACGAATTACTGCATTAATGTATTTCCTTCCCATCAGAATGAAAGGAAGGTCTTTTTTATTATTCATTATATTAATTCGATTAATTCCTGCATTACTATATGCGCTATTTGAGCCAATATATATAGTATTTTATTTGCCTGAATTGGGTGGAGTTTTAGGTTCTTATATTGTATATAAGTATCAATTCGGGAAAAAATAAATCCGAATCTATATTTTTAATTTATATTAGTTAAAGTTATCTAAAAACAAGATTTTTTTTCAAAAATGTCTGATAAGAAGATTTCGCGTATCATTGAATTAAATGAAGATTTAA
>JBHLKB010000266.1:0-4165 GCA_048887205.1 Candidatus Hodarchaeota archaeon | reverse complement strand
AAAGAAAAAGGAAAGATCCAATTATTGAATTTAATTTATTCAGAGATTATTTCAAAAACCATTTTTTCTATAATTGGCTTCTTTGTATAGCGTTTATCGTAGTACCACCCTACTAGATGCGGTTTTTGTTCTGGAGTTTTATCCGGGACTGGTGGGATTACAATTATCATAACACCATTCGATAAATATTTTAGTATTCGTTTATCAATTGAATGAAGTTTTTCATTTCCGGAAGGATGACTATGCCACATCCATACAATATCCACTCCCAATTCAGCTTTAAACTTACGCATGTTATAAATTTTAGATTTTTTGTACCGCATCCAGCTTCTTGGCTTTACATGAACTTTGCTTCTATGTAAATCAGGATTTATTATAAATTTTGTACAGATTCCGAAGTTTTCTTTTCTATCGGCAAAGAGCCATCCATGAATTATTTGAGGATACTCTTCGGCTGCCTTTTGGGTAATCTCTTTGAATAAACTTTCTGGTATTAAGTAGCGAAAATCCTTTGCCCCGCTCATTTCTTCACCATCTCTTTTTTGTGTCAATGTAGCATAAAATTTATATTTTACTTATTGTCAATGTAGAGCTTAAAAGGGAAAAGAGTAAAATAATAAAGAATTTATTTTCTTGATTATAATCTAATTATAGCATTGGAGAAAACTACATTTTCAACCATTAAGTTTTCTAATTGTGCAGACGTAGCCTAGTTGGTAAGACGCCGGCCTTGAGATTTTTAGGATCGGAACAAGCTAGCCGGTGCGCGTAAGCGCTCGGGGGTTCGAATCCCTCCGTCTGCGCTTTTTAGAAGAACATCAAAAAAAATGAAATTATGGGCTATTGGCGCAGGCAGGTAGCGCAGCAGGCTCTTAACCTGATGGTCGGGGGTTCAATAGGATGCGTATTTCGCGCTTCATGGGCATATCCCTCATAGCCCGCTAATAATAATTCCTAAAACTGGTTGAAAAAGAGTTATAAATACTCGAAAACCACTTCAAAATCTAGTAAGTCAAATTGCTTCAAGATATAGCTATCAATATTAGTTTTCCCTTATTTTTCTCTACTTCTGAACCTGATATGTTAATGAATAGATTGGTATCTCATTATATTTTTCATGATCTTTAATCATCTTGAAAATTTCATGGCCAGAAATATCTGTTAAGATGATATCTAATAATGCAAGTTTAAGAATACCACCTCCAAATTTATATAGGAGCTTGCGAATTATTATAACAACAAATAAAGGTTTTTAAAACAAGATTGAGTTTTTTGTATCAAAAGAACTAAAATTTTACATTTTTATAAGGGCTTGGGTTCATGGTTGTTGAATTATCAACTCAAACGGGCTATTGTCCTGAATGCGGAGGTTCTACGATTGATATTCATCAAAGAGGGGAGATTGTTTGTCAGCATTGTGGTTTGGTAGTTTCTGAGAAGGTAGTAGATATTAGTCACAGTGGTATAAGGGCTTATTCGAAACAAGAAAAAGATAAAAAAGAAAGAACAGGATGTCCAATTTCAATTTTAATGCCCGATATTGGTCTTAGTACGATTATTGATAGGACAAAAATAAAGAATCCCGATTTAAGGAGGGCAGCAAAATGGAATACTCATTTATCTTGGGAGAAGCGAAATATGCTTATCGCCATTACTGAATTAAAGAGGATTGGTAGCAATTTGAATTTCCCAGAGAGGGTAAAGAAAGCAGCTGTTCGGCTTTATAAAGAAGTTTTTAAAAAGAATCTCTTAAGGGGCAGATCTATAAACGGTATGATCGCAGCTTGTGCATATTATGTATGTAAGCAAGAAAAAGTTCCTATAACTCTTCAAGAAATCTTAGATGAAGCCTCAATAAATGATAATATTGTGAAGAAATGTTATAAAATCTTAGTAAGAGAATTGAACTTAAAATCACCTCATATTGATCCTGTATCCCTTATTCCACGTTATTGCGCCGATTTAGGGCTACATATCAATGTAGAGAAGGAAACCATAAAGATGCTAAAGAATTTCATTGATGGCACATCCATTTGTGGTAAAGATCCAAAAGGACTGTGTGCAGGAGCGATTTATTTAGTATCGAAGCTTAAAAATCACAGGGTAAGTCAAAAAGACATTTCAAAAGTAATAGGTGTCACTGAGGTGACTCTTCGCTCAAGGTATAAGGAATTTTTACAAAATTTAACATTTGATTTTAATATTAGCATTTATTAAGTTATTTTTTCTCCTTCGAATTTAAACTATTAAGGGTTAAAAGTGGGCTAAATTTCTTCATAAATTAAGAATTAAAAAATAGAAGAATGGAAAAATTCGTTGCGAAAAATTTAATTTTGGTGTCCTGTGCGTCTTGCAGCAATTTGCCCTACTTTTCTGCCTGGAGGTCTATTTCTACTAGTTGTTGTTGACTTGTGTGGGCTCTGTTTTGCACCTCCGCCATAGGGATGAGATACAGCATTCATAGCAACACCACGGACAACAGGCCATTTTTTTGCTCTAGATTTCACATAATGAAATTTATTTCCAGCCTTAAGAAACGGTTTATCTGGACGACCTCCTCCAGCAACAACACCAACAGTCGCTAAACAATTCTCATTAATCCATTTGGTTTTTTTGGATCGGAAGAGCAGTTCGACTTTATTTCCAGATTTGTTTCTAATTATTGCTGCTACACCAGAAGCTCGTGCGAATTTACCACCATCCTGAGGTGTTGATTCGATATTGAAAACAAGGGTTCCTAATGGCATCTTTTTTAAAGGTAGAATATTTCCTACCTCTACTGATTGGCCATATCCTGTTTTGGATTGCACAAATTCTTGACCTACAAAAATTCCTTCTGGGGGGAGCCAAAGACTCTTCTGACCATCATCATATTGTATTTTTGCTACGGGTGCACCCCTACCTGGAGAATGAATGAGATCTATTACCTTAAATTTGAATAATTTCTCGGTTTTTTTGAAAGGACGATATTTCACTTCTCCTACATGTCTATGACTTGGAGATCTAAAACCAAGGACACCTCTGCCTTTTCTTTGTGCTAAGATTCGTTTTCCCATTTGTTTCACAATAATATCTGAATATAAACTTAAATTGTCCAAACTTTAAAATTTTTATCATTTTCGTTGAAATATAAAAGAAGATTAAAAAACAAGGTTTTTAGAAATAATAAGACTTGATTTGAGTTGTTTGGAGCTTATTATTTTTTAACAATTCATCGATATTATAGTTGAATGCAATAGGGATTTCTCGTTCTAAAAACTCACCAGCTATATTTTGTAATAATAAATCCTTAATTTCTTCTGGGTTGTTAGTTTGTCCTAATACCCACCCGAGCTTAACGTAAGCAACTTCTGGTAAAAGGTTTTTTCCGGGAATAATACCCATATTTTGCAATTCTCTTCCTGTAGAATAAACATTCATACCCACAAAACCATGCAAGGTTTGTGTAGTCATAAGCAAGATGATCCCTTCTTGGACGGCTCTTTCTATTGAATCATAGATAGTAGTAGGAAGATGTCCTAATCCAGTTCCAGCGAATACAATTCCTTTATATCCTTTATCAATATAAAAATCAATTAGCTCATTGGCTATTTCAGGATAAGAATAAATTAAAGCAATTTTCCCTTCAAAGTTAGTTATCGCCGTGGTATTTAATTTTGATCTCTTTCTATAATCTTGAGTAAACATTCGGATTTCTCTATTTTGTACCATTCCAAGAGGAATACTATTTAGTGTTCGAAATGTGTTTCTCACAGATGAGTGCATCTTTCTTACTAATGTACCTCGATGGATTAAACCGTAATCATGAGAAGTAGAGCCTAACATTGAAACAACCACTTCAGCAATATCTGAGGTACTTACTTCGGCAGCATTAATTAAATTTAAAGGAGCATCAGAAGAAGGTCTATCAGAACTTCTTTGACTCCCAACTAATACTACAGGAATTGATAAATCTTTCAACATAAATGATAAAGCAGCGCTGGTAAAAGACATTGTATCTGTACCATGTCCAATCATAATGCCTTCAATTCCGGAATTTGCTGATTCTGCGACCTTTATCGCCAATTTTTGCCAATATTCATGTTTCATATTTTCTGATAAAATCTCAAATACCATCTCACATTCAAGGTTGCATATTTCAGCTAACTCGGGGACAGCACTAAAT
>JBHLKB010000265.1:0-4196 GCA_048887205.1 Candidatus Hodarchaeota archaeon | reverse complement strand
ATAATCTCCTTGCCCTTGAACTACAGCTTGTACTTCGTCTCTATCAAACCCAGCTGAAAAGAATTCTTCCCCTCCATAAAAGATTACAGCTTTTACTCTTTTTTCTTCTTTTAATGATTGTAGTGCATCAATAATCTCGGCTCTCATAGCTTCACTCAGGGCATTTTTCTTTTCTTGACGATTAAATTTTATAATTGCAATTTTACCCTTCTTCTCAATATTGACAAATTCATAATTCTTAATTTCCACATTTTTCAACTCAATAATTAAATTTTGAATTAATTAATGATTAGATATACATCTTTAAATTTTTTTTACCAAAAATATAAAATTAAAATACTTTTGAAAATTTGATTAAAAATAATATTATTAAGCCCCCTATATGTAGAATATGTGATAAGAAATTAGAAGATATAGATGATTGTGGTTTAATATATTTTAAAAAACGCCAATCTGATATAGAATGGGAAAAAAGAATGGAAGAAATAGGAGGAGTGGCACATCCACCATATGCAGAATGGTTCTGTAAAAAACATTACGAGAAGGCAAATGAATTAAAACATTTATCTATTGATGAGGCTCTAAGAATTTTAACATCTCAAGACATCTAACTCTTTAATATATTTATTTAACTCATTTGTTATTTTTTATAGAATAATGGAATAAATCTTCAATTTCATATTTTTCAAAGAAAATCACTTAAATTAATGTTATTATTATTTTAAGTGTGTTATAACAGATTTCTATGCAATTTTTGCATTTTATTTTATATAAGTTGAAAGTTTTAATATGTTAGACTTTATCATTCGAATGGTAGAAGATGAATTTAACAGAAGACCAGATTAATAGATATTCACGTCAAATTGTTTTAAAGGAAATTGGAGGCATAGGTCAAAGAAAATTATTAGATTCAAAAATTACGTTAATAGGGCTAGGAGCTCTTGGATCACCGGTTTCATATTACTTAGTTGCTGCGGGAATTGGCGATTTAAAAGTTATTGATTACGATTCAGTTGAACCATCTAATTTACATAGACAAATTCTCCATTTCACAAAAGATATCAATCGAATGAAAACAGAGAGTGCTATTGAAAAACTTAATTTATTAAATCCAGATTGCAATATTGCAATTTTTCCAGAGAAAATCACGTCAGATAATGCGAAAGAGATACTTAAGAACTCAGATTTCGTCATAGAAGGTTCTGATAATTTCCCTACCAAGATGTTAATAAATGATGCATGTGTTTATTTAAAAATACCATTTACTATAGCAGGAGTTCTAAGATTTCATGGCCAGATAATGACTATAGTTCCAGAAGAAAAGACTGCTTGTTATAGGTGTCTTTTTGGAGATATTACTGATGCTCCTACTGGAATGTCATGTTCGGAAGCAGGAGTTATTGGATTAATTCCGGGGATTCTTGGTTGTATAGAAGCAAATGAAGCAATTAAATGTATTTTAAATATTGGAGATTTAATTATAAATAAAATTTTATATGTGGATCTATTACGCAATGCCTTTAATTTTGTTGATATTTATAGAGATGAAAATTGCTTAGCTTGTGGGGAAAATGCTCAAGATTTGGTTGAAACTTACAACTATAGGATTGAGGATGTATGTCATTAGAAAATATAGAAAATAGTGGTAACATGGCTACGAAAAGAATTGATATTAAGGGGCATATTTGTCCAATGACTTTTGTGTATACAAAATTAGCTCTGGAAGAATTAAATAAAGGTGACATATTAGAAGTTGAATTAAACTTCCATCCTGCTATAAAAAATGTTCCTGAAAATTGCAAACGACAAAGCTTAGCTGAATTGCTAGAAATAAGAGAAATAAACACTAATGAGGAAATTTATGAATTAGTGTTAAAAAAACTCTAAGGATGTAACCTAAATTTTGTGAAATTGGATTTATAAAATTTTAATTTGATTAATCTTGAAAAAGATCTGTTGATAAATACCTTTCACCTGTATCGGGTAAAATAATAACAATATTATCTCCTTCTTTAAATTTATTTGAAACTTCATAGAGCCCTGCCCAAGTAGCTGCTCCAGCAGAAACTCCAACAAAAATTCCTTCGAATTTAGCTAATTTTCTCGTTGTTTCTACTGCATCTTCATATCGGACTTGGATAATATCATCATAAATAGCAGTGTTTAACACATCAGGGACGAAACCAGCTCCTATACCTTGTATTTTATGCGGTCCAGGATTTCCTCCAGATAAAACTGGAGAATCTATCGGTTCAACAGCATATAACTTCACATGATCTCCTATTTTTCGTTTAAGAACTTCACCTACACCTGTTATTGTACCACCAGTTCCTATTCCGGCAACAAATCCATCTATTTTACCATCTAAATCATCTATAATCTCTTTTGCAGTAGTTTTACGATGTATTTCAGGATTGGCTTTATTTTTGAACTGTTGAGGAATAAACACTTTATCATTATCTTTAGCTAATTCTTCTGCCTTTTCAATTGCACCTTTCATTCCTTTATCTGCAGGAGTTAAAACTAACTCCGCACCATATGCTTTTAATATTTTTCTTCTTTCAATTGACATACTATCTGGCATCGTAAGAATCAAATTATAATCTTTTGCCGCACAAACTAAAGCTAGTCCAATACCTGTATTACCTGAGGTAGGCTCGACAATAGTGGTATTTCTATCGATAAGATTAGCTTTTTCAGCTGCCTCTATCATTGACATACAAATTCTATCTTTAACACTGGCTCCAGGATTGAAAGATTCAATTTTAACGAAAATATTTGGTTTAATTCCTTCAGTAACTCTATTAAGTCTTACTAAAGGTGTTTTTCCTATTGTTTCAATAATATTATTAAATATTCTTCCCAAACTTATTCCCTCCTTTATTTTAAGTATTTATATCTAAATGCCATGTCCGTCATAACCAAAATAAAGTTCAATATCATTCTCTTTTTTATTCGTTTCAATACTTAATTTAGTTTCTAGAAATTCAATTCTTTCAGTTAATTTAGAAAGTGTTATCGCTAATGGATCAGGTAAATCTCCATGAGATAAATCAATCTTTTTGATTATTTTTCCCTCTTGAGATATAATTTTTCCAGGAACGCCAACCACTACCGAATTTGGGGGTACATCCTTAACAACTACCGAATTTGCCCCAATTTTTACATTATCTCCAATTGTTATAGGTCCAAGTAACTTCGCACCTGTACCAACAACTATATTGTTACCTAGTGTAGGGTGTCTTTTCACTGGGTCTGCCATTGTTCCTCCGAGAACTACTCCTTGATAAATAGTAACATTGTCCCCTATCTTTGCTGTTTCTCCAATCACAACTCCCCCTCCATGGTCAATAAAAAAATCTTTACCTATATCAGCACCGGGATGTATTTCTATTCCCGTAAGTTCTCTAGTAATTTCTGAAAGATATCTTGGCACAAATGGCATTTTAATTTTCCAGAAAAAATGAGCTATCCTATGTAATAAAATAGCTTTGATTCCGGGATAGCTTGTTAATACTTCTAGAAGAGATTGAGCAGCAGGATCCTTATTAAAAGCAGCACTCACATCAGAAACAAAAAAATTTAATATTTTTTGTAAGTTTTGATCTATCTCCTCACGATCTAACTCTTCTAATCGAAAATCTAATTTTAAAATGCACTCAGCACAAAAATTATAATGATTTTTCTCCTTAAGCCTTAAAGTTTTACCACAATTTAAACAATTTAAAAAATCTTCCATTCTCTACTGTATTTTTAAGATAGTTTATTAGGTGGAAAACAGAACAGTGAAATAAAAAATTAAGTGCAATTTTTACATCAAATATTTATGAAAAAATTACATTACCCTCCAGCAATAGCAGGTAGAAAAGAAATTATATCACCGTCTTCAATAATGGTATTTAGCCCATCAAATTTACGAATATCCTTTCCATTTAATCCTAGAATAATATATTTACTTAATTCACCTTCTGCACTAAATATATTCTCTTCAAAGTCTTTTCCAAACATTAGACTCAGTTTCATCAAGATATCTTTAACATTTATGGTGTTATCAAAAGATAAAGCAACTTCTTCCTTTCCTATTACATCCGCCAATAAAGATAAAAAAGAAGCCTTAATATTTATCAAAACAAAATCCTTTAATATTTAAAATTTAGTTTCACTAGAGTAATATTAATATCCATAAAAATATAGAA
>JBHLKB010000264.1:0-4206 GCA_048887205.1 Candidatus Hodarchaeota archaeon | reverse complement strand
AAAATTCGATTTAATTCACTAGAACCAGTAGTGAAACATTCTATGTTATCATCAATTTTCGCAGCGGGAGTAAACTCGGTCATTCCTAATGCGTTTCGAGCATTCCAGATAAGTTTTTTCGCTGTCTTTTCACCTAAACCGTCAATAGTTGCTACCGTAGAATGAGGACTCATAGCTAATGCTTCGGCTGTGCTTATCCCGTTTTCTTGGAGTAACTTTATTTGACGAGAGTTGATACCCTTTACCTGATTCAAATCTGCCATTCCTTTTTATCATCAACTCCTTATTCAATAATTTTGTTAAATGACAATTTGAGCTAGTATATTTAAAGAAAAAAGTTATCCAACATTGTGAAATTTTAAAATGTAAAATACCTATTCTCTATATCAAATTTAAAATTATGAAGAAGAGAGGATGATAATTTGAAAAGAGCTCAAATATTGGGTTTGATAATCCTAATAATAGGTTTGGTAATCATTATACTCAGCCTGTGGGGTGCGGGGTTAATAAATTGGAATTTGAATTCACTGAGTATGTTGAATATGCTATTTTGGCTGATTATCGGCATAATTCTAACGATAATTGGTCTAGTGAGTTTGGTGGTATCAACAGTAAGTAAAAAATAAAAAAAAAGAAGAGGGGGGTGAAATAGTTCCTTTTCATTCACCTCAACTTTTTTATTCTCTTATCAAAAAATATGAAACTCCGCCTGTTTCTGAATCTATACTGAATATTTTAAAATCCGATTTATCTACATACTGTTCGATATATTGCAACGCTTCTTGAAAGAAATCTTTCTTTTCTATTTTTATTTTCTTTGTCTCAGTTGAACTATGGTGAACTAGTTGTCCAGCCATTCTAGTTAAGAAAATTATTTCAATTTTAATTTTTATCACATCCTTTTTTTCTAATTATTTGAATTTTAATTCTAATAACATCTAATTGGGTTAGAATTATATAAGTCTATTCCTAAAAAGGCATTAAAAAAGAGAGATAAAACTAAAAATGCAAGGAAGATAAGGTGATTCTAGTAAGTATATATTATAGCTATCTCATTATACATTAGAGTAAAACGATACCTCTATTCTCTAGAGTATACATAAAATTCCATGTTATTTTGTTAAAAGAGATACTGATTTTCTTCTTGTTGTCATTGTGAACCGTATTACTTAACACTATGTCTATGGTTTTTATCCTATCATATAATTTATAGAAGAAAGGTCTTATCCTTTCTAACTTAGGACTATATGTAACCTCATGAATCAAGATTAAGATAATATTATTTCTTTTACAAAATAAAATCAATGGCATTAATTGCGTTTCATAAAATATGTTTAGTAAGGATGAAAGATCTTTAGGATTATTATATTGTATGAGCTTATAGCGTAAATGATGAGAGATATTATCAATTACAATACAACGTAGATTAGGTGGCAAAATAGCTGAGGGTAATAGTAAATTCTGTATTAATGTCGATTGAGCTTCATATGTATACAATACACGACCCTTAGGTATAACAAAAATATTTTCTTTGAGGTATGCGACTTTTTTAGGAGACTCTTCAAAAATCTGATTTAATCTTTTAATGGGAAGCAGTTCACTTGCTTGAATCCAAATACATGAATCCTTGAACGGTTCACTATTAGTTATAATATTCCCGATCAAATAAAGACCAAGAGTGGTTTTACCTGTACCAGATTCACCTGATATTGATAAAATATTATGGTATGCCAATAATTTTTGAATCCCTTCGATAAATTTAACTTCTAAAAACATATTAATCGTTTTCCAGTAAATCAAGTACTTCCTTTTTTATCCTATCGATTTCGTCATGGTTTTTTCTTTTCTTATCTTTAAGCTGATTATCACTATTCTGAGAGGAAGGATTCATTAATTGCTGGATCATCATCAATGTAATTAAATCATCTATTTTGCTGTCTTGTTGAGGCTGTTTTCCACTCAAAAACCCAAAGAGTCCACCTTTTGAACCTGATGATCGTGATTTGAAAAATAAATAAACACCTACAAAAAGAACTATAATGATAATCGCATATATAGGATTTTGTTGGAAAAAAATAAAGAACCCGATGATTAACGCAATATAACAGAAACCTTTCATTATTTTTCTACACAGCTTTATTTTAGATTTTAATTCCTTAATCGTGAATCTTTATTATCTTAATACTTTTTAAAGAAAAAATTTGAAATAATGATTTTTGAAGAAAAATGTTAAATAATCCATACGTTTAAATACTAATACATAAGGTTCAACAAATTAAGAAGAGAATTAAGATGAGTGATATAACTCTTGTGATGAATAATATTAAAGAAGCACTTGAGATGAAAAAACCATCAGCAAAATTAATTTTATCGTATCTTGATAACTTTAAAGAAGAATATCAGCATCTTTCTGATTCTGATTTTTTTGATATTATTGGAGAAACTTTCAAACTGAATCCTAAGTTTTTTCTAGATTCACTCTACCCAAAAATCTGGCAAAAAATAGGCAAGCTTTATGGAGATGAGGGAAGGAGAACGATGGATAGATACATTATTGAAAAATTTTGCTTATATAATGGAGAACAAATACTCTACGAATGCGATGGATCAATAGAGCAAACATTACCAAATCGTTATAAAATTTCAGTGCAATCTGGAAATATTTTTGTTACTAATATGAGAATTATTGCTCAGGGTAAGTTCAGGAAAGCTGCACTGACTAGCGGAGTGGGTATCATAGGTATTTTGGCTCTTGTGAATCCGTTGGAGGCACTTATGGAAACAAGTGTGGGTTCAGAACGAAAAACCAAAGGAATCAAACAAGGTTTGATTGATTCCTCGGTACAGCAGGAATTACCATGTTATGGGTATATGTTTCCAATCGAAAAACTCTTTGATTTAAGAAAGGAGAAACGTACTATAATATATAAAATAATTCTGAGCTATCATGTTTTTCGGATTAATATATCCTCTTCTTCTTTTAAAACAAGAGAAAATATAGACAAACTTCTTGAAATTTTAAGTAAGAAAGACACGGGAAGAAAATTAAAAGAGAAGACATTTTGCCTTAAAGGAAGACTCGTTACCATTAAAAAAGAGCAAGCAAGAAAGCTTATAGAAGCTCTTGGTGGGCAAGTAAGAGATCCTGTCGTCGTAGGTAAGAATTTGTCATATATAGTTACTAATTCAACCAAAACAAAAGCAAAATATGATAAAGTCCAAGAACATGGCACTAAGATCATTACAGAAGAGGAATTCCTTAAAATATTCGAATAATGACCTTTCATTAATTACTACTTCTATTTTTATTCTATTTTTCCTTCCACGGTTTTTTCGGTTTATAGTGTTTTTGAGAAAAATGTTTGAATCTTATTTTCGAAGGTTTTGTAAAGTCTCTCGATTGAATTTTAATTATGAGCTTTCTTATACCGATAAATGAAAATTTTAAAGAAAGGTATATACTGGCAATTATGATATAACAAAAGACATCTAAGAAAAATGTGATATGGGTAATTATTAGAAATACCCATAATATAATTATTGAAAGACATACTAAAAATATTTGATAACAAGAATAAACAGGAGCATTTCTAAAGGAATATGATATGTATTGCAAATCTCCGGTTGATGGGCTCGCGGTTAAGAGTAAAGAGAGGCATAAAAAAACTGCGATAGTCTTTATTATAGGATTAAAAATAGGATTTAATACAATTTGGAAGAATAACAAAAAAATAAGCCATGTATTAATAATCAGTGGACCAATTGCTATAATAACTGCTTGAAGAAAACTCGGAGGTTTGTCAAGGTTAATTGAGCCATGCGGAGATCTCTCAGATCTAGTTTTTTCGTCTCGCCATTTGATCTTAAAATGATCTGGTATTCTTCCTACCACTATACTCATTAAAGCATGACTTAATTCATGAAAAACGACCCCAATAAAAAATAAACGCATGGCAATGGGTCTAAATGGACCTGCTCTGTCACTTAAGAAAAAACATGACAAAATTAGCGATAATATTAATATACCGAGAAAAATCAAGGGCTCTTGAATCATGAAAAATCATCATATCAACATATTATAAAGAAAAAAACCGATAATTTCAGATCGAATTCTGAATAGGATCAATAAAATTACATTTCGAATAATAATTATCGGATATCGATCTTAAATCTGCGAGTTTTGTGGTGAGAGGGCTGTAAATTTTG
>JBHLKB010000263.1:0-4240 GCA_048887205.1 Candidatus Hodarchaeota archaeon | reverse complement strand
GGAAGTCTCATTTGGATATAAACCATCCCATCCTGATAAAGTTCCTCAACAGTTTCGTCAACTTCTACTTTTTGCTCTTTTTTCGTTTCAATTGACAGAAAAAAAGCTCTAATTTTCCGTTTTTTTAGATCTAACTTTTTTTTTCGCTCTTGGTTTAATTTTGACATAATAAAATTTATATAATTAAGATAGTAAATTTAAATTTTCCCGAATTACACTTTCCATAGTTTCATTAAGTAATAGTTTTTCTCTTAATTTTGAGATACCCAATTGGATTCTTTTTGTAAAGTTTGGATCTTTAATTAAATTTTTCTGTTCGCAAGAAAATTCAAAATTTGACCTTATAGCCATATCTTCATCAACCCTTTCACTCACAATGTTTTTTAAACTAATGAAAGCATCAGATATGTTTTCGTATATAGCATTGGGGTCGTTTGTTATGTATCCTGGAAGTATTATATTCATATATTCTTCCATTTTATCTTCATCTTCAATAAACATCGCATATACAGGCATATAAATCCATTGTATAGGTCTTGAAAATAAATCTGATTGATTATCACTAAGAGACCATCCAGTTAATTTTTGAGCTTCCTGTAAGCAGGTATTATGCTTTTCTTGCACAATCTCCTTAATTTTAGCAAATAAATTTTCTAAGTGAGTCTTTAAATTCTCTAAATCCGAGATTTTTGCTTGTTTTTCACTCTCAAATTCAGATAAGAGTTTATCCCTGTCTTTTAATTTTATTTGTAAAGAATCTTTAAATTTCGCTAATTTCTGTTTTGCTTCATTATCTATTTGAGAAGCACGGTTTTTTAGCTCGTTGAATTTTTGGAAAAGAGCTTCAAGTGATTCTAAAAATTTTTTCCCTTCATCTTTAAGATACAAAAATTGGTTTTCAAAATGAGGTGTAATATCTTCAAAAACTCTAGTCCTTAAAGAATCGCTACTGGTGAAGGATTTATTTTTCTTTAGCATCTCTTCAAGGTGTCTTTCAGACGTTTTTAATAAAGTAGCCATATTTTCAATTATTTTCTTTTTTTCACTAACGATCCATTGATCAATTTTATCTTGTTCCAATTTTATCTGCTCATCTACTTGAAACAGGTCTATTGAAGAAGTTGTTTTCGTAATTTGACTGGAATACCGTGAATCAATATCTTTTAATTGAACATTTAGATCAATGAGCCACTTACTCACTTCTTTCTCTATTAATTCGATTTGAGTCTTCCATCTTAGAGCATTTCCTTTCATAGTGTTAATTATTTGGCGATATTCTTCTGAGATATTTAAAGCATTCTCAGTAGAAATTCTAGCATCTAATACTGTATAATCAGCAATCGGTTTATAATCAATCAGTGGTATAATGTTTATTAATGATTGAAGGAATTCCGGATTAATTAGGCCATTAATTTTAAGTGTGCGAAATTCTGATTCTTCTCCTTCACCAATTTCTTCAGCGGCTGTGTCTCTATATGTTAAAATATCGATTAATATATTCAATTGTTCAGTTTTAGTTTTATTATCTATATTTCTTAAAATATGCCCTACTAAAGGTTGTCTGGGCGGATTAGAAAATTTTCCTTTATTCTGAAAAAGATTCAATCCATCTAACATTATATGTGTGCTAAGAACTCCTTGAATGCTTAAAATAGGCCAGAGAAGTCTTGAAAAGGAAATAATCTTATCATTTTTACCTAAATCTTTTGTTAAAAGATAAAAAGCAAGAGATAATTCATCATTTCCTTGAATTGAAAGGGTACGCGAGCCCTTATTAATAAAAAATGGTAATAAATACTGGTTCCCATGTACAGTCATGAATATTTTCTTGATTTTTTAATTAAATTCTATATTATATAATTCAAATATATTAAATTTAAAGAGATTCAATTTTAAATTTTTAATCTTTTTTCAATCAAGATATTAGAAATAAGTTCTATAGATATCTAAAGTATTCTTAAGAGTCGTCTTCAATTAAATAACTGACAAGTACTATATAAAAATAATTATAAAGATAAAAAGAAACGCCAAATTATTTGAGCTGCTCGTAGTTATTAGCAATAACCAAAATAAGGAGCGCTAATAATATTATTAATGGTGGCAATATCGCTCTTACATGAGGTAGAGCAGCTACATCAAGTGCTCCCTGTAATATTCTCCCTCCGATGAAGTAAAGAAGGAACCCAATAGCATTCAATGCATATGACTTTCTTAACACTCCAAACGTTTTCCAGGCAAGATATAGGAAGATAAATGGTATTAATGTAAGAAATAAAGGCATAAAAATGAAATTGAATAAAAATCTCCCAAGAGGATATTGCCATGAACCAATAGTTACTTTAACAATATCAACCGTTATAATATACTGACTTGGAAAATCCAGATCCATGAAGAGCAATTCAGATAATGTTAAAGCAAGAATTCCTATAATAATAGGAACGACAAATAAGCTTATACGAATCAGTAGTTTAATATTGTTTTTATTTCTAAACCATTCATTAATAGATTTTCTTTTCTCTTCGTTCAGTTCCAACTGAGTATCCGGGGGAAACAATAAAATTCCCAACACTCCTACAGCGCAAGCAGTTCCTAACCAAGTAAAAAACGTAGCTAATCGATAATTAAGCATTAAAAACGCAACAACTTCAGGCCCATTTGTTGCTCCATCAAATAATTCTGGAGCGAAAAAATAATAAACTATGAAAAACAATCGTGCAATCCCAAAAAACAGAAAGAACATGCTAAAAAACAGCCAATAAGATTTCTTTGAAGTTCGAAATCTTATAAATAGGAAATAAAAAAATAGCAAAAAGAAATATCCAACTATAACAAAATAGAGCCCCATTTCTAGTGCTTCCCAGAAACCAAGATATTGGAAATCTTGAAATAACATAATTTATCCTCTTTTTTATCTTTAAGAAAAAATATAATAATATTATTATATTCCTATTATAAAAATTTATTTTAATTTACTGGTAATATCTTAAAATACAAATAGTATCATACACTACTAAAACTATATGAAAATTGAGGATACCATAGAAACGTTTAATTCATTGGTTAAACGCCGAGGATTTATATGGGGACCTTCTCCCGAGATATATGGAGGACTCGCAGGATTTTATTCTTATGGTCCAGCAGGGATGGCTCTTAAAAACAATGTATTAGATCTATTTAGAACAGAATGTCGTTATTTTGGATTTGGAGAGGTTGAGTGCCCAACGATCATGCCCAGTATCGTTTGGGAAGCTTCAGGGCATTTAGAGAGATTTATTGACCCAGTAATGAGATGTAATAAATGCACCACATTATACAGAGCAGATAATTTTCTTCAAATGAATTTACCAGATCTAGTAATTGATGGACTTTCTTCTGAAGAAATGGAAAAATTAATTAAGAAACACAATTTACTTTGCCCTAAATGCGGAACTCCATTCGAAAAAATAGAACAATATAACTTAATGTTAAAAACATCTGTTGGAAATAACATAACTGCTTATTTACGCCCAGAAACCGCGACTACAACATATTTATTGTTTAATCGTTTGGATCAAGATGCACGACGGCAATATCCAGTTAAAATTTTTCAATATGGTAAAGCTTATCGTAATGAGATCTCACCTAGGCAAGGAGTTCTCAGAATGAGAGCTTTTGATCAATTCGAGCTCCAATTATTTATAAGTAAGCAACAAGAAATGGAATTTGAAGATTTCAATGAAATTAAAAATAAGAAATTGCCACTTTTAGATTGGAAACAACAAGAAAAAGGTATCAGCAAACCAGATTTAATAGCTCTTGATGAAGCAATAAAAAATGGAATTATTAAAAAACCTGCATACGCATACTGTCTTTATGTAGGATATTATTTAACAAAAATTTTAGGCATTCCTCAAAATCTTATTAGGCTTAGACAACATTCAATTAATGAGCGAGCTCATTATGCCGACGATGCATGGGATTTGGAAATAGAAACAAAACAATTTGGTTGGGTAGAAATATGTGGGATACACGATCGGACTGATTATGACTTAAAAAGGCATGCTGAATTTTCAAAACAAAATTTTGAAGTAAGTATGGAATCTGATCCAAATCTTAAAGAAATCCCTCAAGTTCTTGAGATCGCATTTGGAATAGATAGAATTATTTATGTTCTACTTGAAACTACTTTTAATGTTGAGGAAGGAAGAATAAATTTGAAACTCAAACCAAATTTAGCTCCAAATGTGGTAGCTGTATTTCC
>JBHLKB010000262.1:0-4264 GCA_048887205.1 Candidatus Hodarchaeota archaeon | reverse complement strand
AAACCTATTATTTGGGGGCTCAAGCGGGATTTATTGTATTTGATCTTACGGATAGAAATTCCTTTAACCATATATTAAAATGGTATGAGGAACTTGAAAATTTTATCAAACAAAGACATATACCACTTATAATAATAGGAAATAAAACAGATTTGAAAGATGAAAGAGTTGTAAAATATGAACAGGGGACAGAATTAGTAAATGAATTATCTAAAAGAACAAGAGGAAAAGTTTCCTACATCGAAACAAGTGCCCTATCAGGTGAAAACGTTGAAGATGCATTTACATTAATAGCTTATCATTATATCACAAAAAGTAAAGAGGATGAAGAGGAAAGAGTCAAATTAGACTTATTAGAGGAATTAAACTTAATACTAGATAAAAGAAAAAGACAAGGCTTTAGTTTGGATAAATTATTAGTATTGACGACTATCTCTGAAAATGAATTCTGGAGCCCAGGCTTCCAAATACTCTCAGATACAAATTCTGGTTATAAAATTGAAAAAATCAAAGATGATAGAGAAGAAAAATTATATAGATTTTCGAATGGAGTTACATTGAAAAATTATCTATATAATAATCTTGATATTTATGATTCGGATGCTGTTTTTTGCATTTTTGATGCACGGGATAAAGATCACATTGAACCAAAGTGGAAAGATGTTGTTATAAATATCATAAATGAAATCGAAGCTAATAAAGTCGTGTTAATCGGCATAAGAGTTTCAGATAAAAGTGATTGGTCAGTGATCATGGAAGAATTCAATGTAAATGAATTGTTAGAGCAAAAAATGGTGTCTCTATTGTTCTTCAAATTAGGACTCGAATATCGGTTAGAAATTTTTGATCAACTTAAGGTGATGTTAAATACAATTAAGTATCTTTAATTTTATCTTTACATAAAGATTTCCAAATTTCATTGACAGATAATAATAAAAATAACAATAATTACTATTATAGTAATAAGAATAAAATCACTTAGTACTAATTTTTAAAGTGAGAGAATTTCTTGCCACCACAGAAAAATAAACTCTTTAGAGAGCTTTTTAATAAATTCTTAGAAATAAATACAGAAGTAGAAGCTGTAATAATTTCAGATTCTGAAGCATTAATTATTGCTGGTGAAAAAAGGAAAGATATTGACATGGAATTAGTCTCTGTTTTAACATCAATAATAAATCCTGTATTAGAACGAATGCGTAGTGAATTTGATTTTCAAAAATTTGGCACGGCTAATTTTGATACCGAAGATCATCGTATGTTATTTATCTCTGTTGACGAAGAAAGAATTCTGAGTTTGGTTTTAGAAAGTATGGCTTCTATTGAAAAACTTGCACCTTATGGTCTTTTTCTTGCAGAGAAGGCAGCTCAAATTCTTAGTGCTGATGAAGATGATATGATTCAAATTTCAGTCCCTAGCTTTGAATATGAAGCAGGAAATGTACAAAGATTGAAGAATCAATTATATCAGATGGATATGGGAGCTCTTGGTGAATATCGTTTTAAGTTTGTCATTATAGGTGATCATGAAGTAGGCAAAACATCGATAATAAGAAGATTTGTTGAAAAGAAATTTACTGAAGACTATAGAGCAACTATAGGATTGAATGTTTTATCTCATACATTTGAATTATTTGGAAATCAAATTGGAGTTGCATTATATGATTTAGGAGCACAGAAATTTTTTAAAAGATTTCGGAAAGTATATTATACAGGCGCACAAGCTGCATTTCTCGTTTTTGATTTAACTAATCGTGAATCATTTGATAATATTGTAAAGTGGTATAAGGAACTGAAGCTTTTTACCCCAAAAGAAGATATTCCCATTGTAATAGTAGGAAATAAAACAGATTTAACTGTAGATCGAAAGGTCTTTTATCAGGAAGGAGCAAGACTAGCTAATTATTTATCAGAGAGTGAGAGAATTAAAATATCATATATAGAGACCTCTGCTTTAACTGGAAGCAATGTGGAGGATGCATTTAACTTAATTTCATATCATTATATTATGAGGAGTAAAGAAATTGAAGATGAAAGACGGAGTGAAGCTTTATTGGATATAATTAACTCAGTACTAAAAAAGAAAATCGTTTTTACTCTTTCATTTTTATCTGATACCTCACATTGGAGTCCTGGCTTACAAATCATAACTAATATCCGAAAATTGGGAGAAAAATCATTAATAAGAGATTATGAAGATGAACAAGTTTATCAATTTATAAATGGTTTAATTGTAAAGCAACATCAATACTCAGCCATAGACGATATTTCCAGTTCTGATGGAATATTTTGTATTTTCGACGCTCGAGCTAAAGGAGAAATAAATCCGAATTGGAAAGAAATTATTATTAAAATTGTTGAGAATACAAAAGAAAATGGAGTAATTTTAATAGGAATACGGGCTTCTGAAAGTAGTAATTGGTCAGAAATTATTGAAAAACTAAATATTAATGAATATCTCAATAAAAAAGTAGTAGATCTCTTATTTTTTAGAATAGGCACTGATTATCGATTGGATATATTCGATCAATTGAAAGTAATGCTTTCTGCTATAGATGAGAAATATTAACTTTTGGAAAGTTAAAATGTACTCATTTTTTAATTACATAATATTAAATATAGAATAAATTTTAAATTAATAAATACTAGAACCAATAATTCATACTCTAAAGATGATTAACAATTCAATTTGGAGTGATCCTTCATTCAACAGCGCCTTATGCTGATTGGGAGATATTTTTAAAAATTTCGAAAGAAGTCGAAAAGTTGGGATATGATTCTCTGTGGATAACTGATCATTTAATCTCTCCAAAAGGACGATCCCACGGTCTAGAAGCATTGGCAACTCTTTCTGCTATAGCAATCGCAACAAAAAAAATTCGATTAGGTACATACGTACTCTGTAACCAATTTCGGCATCCTTCGCTTCTAGCAAAAATGATTTCTACAATAGATCATATCTCTAAAGGGCGTATAAATGTTGGTATTGGCGCTGGATGGTATAAAATGGAACATATCTCTTATGGATTCAATTGGGATAGACTTCCTATTAGAATAGATCGTCTTAAAGAATCCATTTTACTCATGAAAAAACTATGGATAGACGATAATGTATCTTTTAAGGGAGAATATTATAGTACTAAAAATGCAACTCTTGAACCAAAACCAATACAAAAACCTTGTCCGCCAATTTGGATTGGTGGTAAATCTCCCGCAATAAAACAATTAGTCGCAGAAGAAGCGAATGGTTGGATTCCTGTTTTACCGTCCCCACATGAATTATCGAAAGATCTTGAAGAAATCAAAAAATCAATGAATAAAATTAATCGAGATTTCAAACAACTACAAATTGCATTTGGAGGAGCTGCATATACCCTTCTAACTGATGATCAAAAATTAGCAAATAAAGAATTGAAAAAAATATCTAACTATCGGAATATACCAATTGATAAGTTAAATTGTTTGATAGGAAATTCTTCTTTCATTAAAGAAAGACTTCTACAATATGAAAATACTGGAGTAAAACATATTGTTACAGGATTTTTAGATTTTCCAAGTCTAACTAGTTTAAGACAATTCGCAGAATTAGTTATACCTACTTTTAAATAATGAAACATTAATTCTAATTACTCTTCATTTATCGTATTTAAAAAGGATTAAATTTAACCACAAGAGGACTCAAAATGGATATAGTTATAAAGCCATTGTCTCCAGACCTTATTGATGATTTCTTATACTATTTCGATAAAATTGCTTTTTCAGATAATCCTGATTGGGCTACTTGTTATTGCCATTTTTATCATTTTGCGGGGACAACTAAACAATTTTTGAAAAGATCTGCTGAAGAAAACAGAATCAAATCAAAAGAATTAATTCTTGCTGGTAAGATGAATGGACTTATTGCATATTTAGATGAAAAACCAGTTGGATGGTGTAATATAAATTCAAAAGAAAATTTTGCTAGAATCCCATTTGAAGAAGAATTAAACGATAAAATTGCTTCACTAATTTGTTTTATTATTGCCCCCTCCTATAGAAAACAAGGAATAGCCAGACAACTTCTAAGATATGTATGTTCAAATTTTAAAGCTAAAGGTTTTGATTTAATTGAAGCATATCCAAGGAAAGGAAAAAATTTGTCAGATGCCCATAGTTACCGAGGACCATTTTCCTTGTATACATCCGAAGGTTTTACTATTTATAAAAAGTTTAAAGATTTTTATGTAATGCGCAAAAATCTATGATATCGCTGAATTTAGTCTTT
>JBHLKB010000261.1:0-4268 GCA_048887205.1 Candidatus Hodarchaeota archaeon | reverse complement strand
ATAAATTTAAAAACACCAAAACTAACGTGTATAATATAAAGAAGATCTGCTGGTGTAAGGCTTGCACCAACCATCGACACTGATACACCTATCCCGAGTAAAGAACCAACAATACTATATCCCCTTCCTTTTCCTTTTTCGATGAAGAAATGAGGAAAAGCGATAAAATATGGAATAAACAAAACTCCCATTAGGAATAATGAGATATTATATATCAAAAAAGAAATTAAATTGGACTCACCTGAATGTGCTATGTACCTACCTAAATCACTAAATAAATTTAGAAACATTGAATAACCAACCGTATTAGGATCGGAAAATGTTCCACCTGGATAAAAAAGCATTGATAGGTTACTAAAGATCAAGAATTGGATAGAAGTGATCATTGCCAAAATAAACGCCTTCTGTCTCCAATTTTTAAGGTTCATTGAGTTTTTCACGTACTTGTTTTTTAAATATTTCAATAAATTTATTCCCTACATTTTTTATAGCAGTTTGTATAAACGTATCCTTTTCTAGTTCCCCAGCCTTGTACGCCTCAAAACTGATCTTTATCTTTTCCCAATCTGATAATAGATTCTCTTCTAAAAATGTTTTTAAGTCTTCTATTTTATCCATTTCTTCCTTAAGATCAAAATTTACCCTTATAAATTCGTATTTATTTATATAATATTTTAAAAAGTCATCTCCCGAAGCGATACCGATTATACCTCCAATTAAAATTAAAATTGGTTCGAAATAATAAAGAGAACCAGATAAATAAATCACAATAGTGTAATAAGGATAAATTTCTGTTGTAATAGGGATGAAAATTCCTGCAGTAGCTAAAATTCCTGCAATTAAGCAAATAAATCTAGCGATTTTTTTACCTCTTAATCCCATGATTATCCCTGTTAAAGCCATTAAACTCCATAAACAAGTAAATAGAGATGTCAGTTGACGTATGCTCCAGAAGAGTAAGCTAAAGATTAGCATATTAAAATAATACAATAAAAGAATTGTAGCTCCAATTATTATAAAAATTGGGCTTATCCTTCCTGCGGTTATTTTCCAATTTTTTTCTTTAGCGACAATTTTGTAATCATATCTTCGTCCTACGTTTATTCGATATCTTGTCTCAGCTATTATAAGCGCAACAATAAGAATCAACATAGGGAGTCCCCCAATAAAAAAAAGAAAAATATACCCAACGTAAAATAAAGGTATAAGTACCAATAGCGCTATTGTGCCTAAACTTGTTGGGATTCCAATCCACTTTTTCCCTGCTTTCCAAATTTTTTTTCTAACATAAAATATAGCGGATATGATAAAAATAAAAGCGGCTAATAAAAGTGTAAATGGAGCAATATAAAGTAAAGGATTTGGCATCATAAAAAATCACCAATCTTCCATAAAAATTATACCTTCTTAATGTATTTTCTACCTTTATTTTACATTTAATTGGAAATACTGATAAAAACTGATCAGTTGTAACTAGGTAATATGATTATATATTATTTTTGATATTTTTGTCCAAATTCTTAAAAACCATTTTTTATCTTTTTCGTTTTTTTCATTCATCTCTGGTACTTTAGATCTTATTTATGTTTCTCTCTTCTCTCTAATTTTACTTCCAGCAGCTCCACCAATTGCACCACCTACTGCACCACATAAAACACTTGGTAATATTGTGTACGCAAAAAGATATGACCCGAAATACATAATCACAACGAATTAATATATCAAACTAAATAGTATCCAACCAAGTAAATTACCTAAAGCACCACTTAATGCCCCTCGTTTAATATTAGTATTTAACAAACCTCCGAAAATACCAAAAATTAAGCTTAAAACTATGGGTATAGTGAATAAAAAGACAAAAGGGATAAATAGAAATGCAAAAAAAAGCACACTTGATAAACAAATTCCTATCAAAAAGTTCCTATCTTGGTATCTTTTATGAGCAATAACTGTAAGACAAACAAAAATTACAATACAAGTAATAAAAAGAGCAATCCCAACAATAATGGCACTAGCAGGAATCATTATTACCACTTTTTCATTATGTTTTATTCTATAGAGTAATTAAACCCATAATTAGAATAAAAAAAAAGTATGATATTTTATTATATAAGTTTTATTAAAAAATTTTACAATAATTCCATTGAATTGTTTTCCTCATTATAAATTTCTGAATTCAAAATTAGCATGAAATTTTTTAAATGTATCAGTTAGATTTTTTTGAAATCCTTAATAAATATGGATATAACAATTGATAAAAGATTAAAACTACAATGAAGGAATTAAAATATACTACAATTGAAGAGGCTCTCAATGAAGGTTCTACTAAGGTTAATTTTAGAGGTTGGGTTTACAGAGAAAGAAAATCGAACAAATTTGTATTCATTGTATTACGTGATGAATCTGATATTATACAGTGTGTTATTTCAAAAGATAAAAATCCAGAAATCTTTGAAGAAGCTGAAAAATTAACAATTGAATCTTCGGTTAAGGTTTCAGGTGAATTAAAGAAGGATGATAGAGCTCCAACGGGTTATGAAGTATCTGTTTCTGATTTGGAGATTATCCAAATTGCTGAACCCTTTCCTATTACTGAACATCAATCTCCTGAACTTTTATATGATAATAGGCACTTATGGATAAGATCAAGGAAATTAAACGCAATTTTAAAAATCCGCCATACTGTTGTTGGAGCAATACATGAATTTTTTAGAAGTCATGGTTATTATGAGTTTGATGCTCCTATTTTCCAACCAAGCCAATCTGAAGGAGGTGCTACTTTATTTGAGGTCAAATATTTTAAAGATATAACATATCTTAGTCAAACATGGCAATTATATGCTGAAGCTGGGATATTTTCATTAGGGAAAATTTATAATATGGGTCCAACGTTCAGAGCAGAAAAATCAAAAACATCAAGACATTTGTCAGAATTCTGGATGGCTGAAATGGAAGCCGCATGGATGCAGCTTGATGAGGTTACTGAGGTTGCTAAAGATGAGATTAGATTTATTGTTAAACAAGTATTGAAGCATAATAGAAAAGAACTTGAAATTTTAGAGAGAGATATAAAATTACTCGAACATTATGCAGAAGCAGAATATCCAACGATAAAATATTCTGAGGTTTTAGATATTCTTAATACAAAATATAAGATGAACGTTCCATGGGGTAAGGATTTAAGGACAATTGAAGAAGCTAAAATTGCCGATCATTTTAATGTCCCTGTGGTTGTTACACACTATCCCACAGAAATCATGGGTTTTTATAAACCTCCAAGCGAAGAAAACCCGAAAGAAGCATTATGTTTTGATATGTTAGCTCCAGAGGGATATTGTGAAATTATCGGGGGATCAGAACGGAGTTTGCTAGTTGACGATATGATAAAAAGATTAGAAACTGATGGTGAAGATCCAAAGAACTATGATTGGTATTTTGAATTAAGACGTTATGGCAGTGTACCTCATTCTGGATATGGTTTGGGAGTTGAACGTGTCGTTATGTGGCTCTGTGGAATAGACAATATTAAAGATGCCATTCCATTCCCCCGAACCATGTTAAGAAAAACTCCTTGAGGGGATTAGTAAATAATCATTTATCTTTTTCTTTGATTATATATCAATCAACACATTTTTCCGTAAAATTTTTAAAATTTCTCGTTCTGTCTTCAGATCCAAATCACCATCCTTCTTAATATCTAATCCTCTTTTTATAGCATCAAGAATATAAATGGCAAATTTATCTATTCCATCTTCTCGTATACATCTAGCAAATGCTCTAATTTTAGGGCTATAAGATTCACTATACATATCTTTATTACAAGGAAATCCAGTACATTCCCAACAACCATTAATTTTTTTTTTAATACAACAATTGAATTGATAACATCCACTTGAACTCAAATGCTTACTACATCTATTTTTGTTTGATTTACAACCATCACACATATCCGAAAGATGGCATATTTTGCAGATTAATCCACAATAAGCTATACTTGAAATAAAATTTTGTTTATTCATTTTAATTTACCATTCCAATAAATAGATTTGACCATTATATAAAATTCTTAAAAAGTAAATAAAACTAGATATTAAAACAAGGATTAAAAAGTAACTGCTTAAATATAAATTTGTTTGATTAATTTTTTTTTATAAGTGAAATGTCAGAAGAAGGAAAACACATTAATAAGGGAATCTAATTATGATACTTAACTATTAATTGCTATCTGTTTTTTATTGATCATAAGATAGTTAATTGTTTTTAGCTCG
>JBHLKB010000260.1:0-4271 GCA_048887205.1 Candidatus Hodarchaeota archaeon | reverse complement strand
AAAAGTGAACCACTTAAAAAAATTGAGTTTAATGAAATAACTCCATCTAATTAAATATTTGACAAAAAGCTTTTTTTTTATTAAAGTTTAAAATTTGTATCTAAGCCATCTTATTTATTTCCTTATTAATGTATAAAAATGATTAGCATGTAAGAAATCATGGATAAATTAAAAGTTGGAATTATTGGATGTGGAGTCATTTTTGATCTAAATGTTCTGGGGTATTTAGATCGTAAGGACGTAGAAATCACTTGTTTATGCGACAGAAAGCAAAGGCACATGAAACAAAAGATTGAAAAGTTTAATCTAGGTTCTAATCTTAGAATATATACTGATTATAAAGAAATGCTTGATACCGAAAAAGTTGATATTCTAGAAATTTTATTACCTCAACACTTACATTTTGAAGTAACTCTTTATGCTGCTCAAAAAGATGTTTTTGGAATAAGTGTACAAAAACCAATGGCAAACTCTATTAAAGACTGTGATAAAATGATAAAAGTTTGTAAGAAGAATGATGTAAAACTAAAAATCTTTGAAAACTTTACTTTTTATCCTCCAATTATGAAAGCCAAGCAATTACTACAAGAGGGAATTATTGGAGAAGTAAATTCAGTTCATATTAAAACTCTTGAAGCAACAAAAGGAGGATGGGAAACCTCTGCTACTACATGGTTATGGAGATTAGATCCAGAAAAGTGTGGTGGTGGATTAGATTGTGGATCACCTTTCATATTTGATGATGGATTTCATAAATTTTGGCTAGCTTTATACTTAATTGGGGCAAAAGTAGAAAAAGTTTATTCATGGATTGATAGGTTTAATAAATTGGATGTCCCTGCTTATATCATGTGGAAATATAATTCTCCAAAAGATTCAGATTTTATAGTGCCTATATATGGGACAATGGAGTATAATTATTCCCCTCATATGACTTTACCAAGCCCCTATTATTCTGAAGATGAATTTATATCGATTACAGGCTCAGAAGGAATAATGTGGATTAACCAAGCAACAGCAGGAGGCAATGTCATGTCTAAATCAGAAATTTTTCCACCAATAGTTATCTTTCGTGACGGAAAACTCGAAAAAGTTACGGATATAAAAAGAGATTGGAAGTATGGATTTATAAATTCTACCCATCATTTCATTGACGCAATAAAAAATGATGAAGAACCAATATTATCAGGAGAAGAAGGAAAATATACTACACAATTTGCTTTAGCAGCATTAAAATCTTCCATGGTTGGTAAGGAAATAAATCCTGATGATATAAAAGAGTAAAAAAATTGATTATTTATGCCTTAATATGTTTATTTTTCGTTTTCTGATTATTAAGTAAGTACTAAGTCCTCCAATGCAAATTACTAATATAATGATTGTAATAAAGAAGATCCAATCTGAATTTGTAGTAATTATTTGGTATATTATTGTATCACCAACATTTTTTACTAGGAATGAGGACATTATTCCTTCAGGGCCATAGGAAATTTCTACAGTATAGTTTGTTTCACCAGTACGATTTATTATAAGAACATTATTTTCAACTCTAGCATTGCTGCAATTGAGTCCATTAATGAAGTCTTCTAAGTATGATGCATAGGGAGTACCTAAAGAAAGTCCATTAAAGATAAATAGCCATAAGAATTCATCTGGATCTAAGATCGGAAAGCTATATCCTGAAAATTGAATTGCGGGATTACTATTAAGATCGGCTGACAAGTTATTATAATCATTTAGAACATCATCTATATCCATTGGATTTTGGAATATTAAAAGTGGTTCATTAGCAATACTAGGATCCTCTTCAAAATTTCCAACAGTAAAATTCCATACATTACTTAGACCAATCCATAGATTGTAGCTATTTGTGTAATTGGTATTTATTGTAGTTTCATTATATCCTTGAGTGCTCATTGAAATTAATAATGGAGTAATCTCTTGAGATTCAAAAAATGCTGGTAAAAAGAATGAAACAAACACATCATATGTTTCCCACGTAATAAAATTCCATCCTCTAATTGTAATCTTACTCTGAGCTCCCAACTCATCAGCTTCTCCCTCAAACCAATTATTGGGAGTTGATGAAGTATTCACAGTACTTTTCCAAGCGGTTTCATTGTATTGATTTACGATTAAAATATCAGTTCCTTTTGTTAAACCAATATCATAATTTGCTGCAAAAACCGAAGAACTAATACTCATTAATGTAATTCCAATAACTAAGAAATAAACAATACAAAATCCTATAATTTTCTTATTTTTTTGCATTTTTGATCACCTACTTTTATAATTCCCTTCGTTTGAATAATAATGCCGCTAATATGAAAAATGCAACAATAAATACAAGGAGTAATGTAATCCCCATTTCTACACTAGGTGTTATCCACTGCCCAAATGTAAATTCCGACATTGGGCCACCAAAACCACCCGGTAATGATAATTCACCATATCTTGGATCTGGAAAGGGATTTTCGAGTATCCCTGTTATGAGGTTACCTAAATATGCTAAAGAATATAAAGGTTCAAAATTTTCTGCATATACCAATGTAACAATCTGATCAGCTATATTAAATCCAATAAGAAGAATTAATAAAGTAGATATGATTGTAAGATTTACACTTTTCATAAATGAACTAAAGAATGTAACAAAACTGCTTAAAGCAATTATGTATAATATCGCAATACCGTAAGAGTAAAAAATTCGGATATTTATTGGTCCGCCATAATAGAAAAATCCTAATAGTCCCAATACAAAGTAAAAAATTGTAATAATAGCGACAACTAAAACTAGATTTCCAAGATATTTGCCTAATATCAATTTATATTTGTTGATTTTCGGGAAAACAATAAAACCTGTTTTTTTATTAAATTCAGAGCAGATAATTCCAGAGAAAAACAAACACGCAGCAAAAAGGGTTAAGAATGAAATAAATTGTAAGCCGTTATTAAAGAACTCCGCCTGTGTATTTGATAGAAGATAGCCGGGTATTAATTGCAGGATATAACCTACTAAAATAGCAATCAAGACTGCGACTATTGAAAAGAAGTAAAACTTTTTTCTTTGTTTCTTTATTTCAAATACAATCGTATAAAAAATTGGTTTTATTCCAATATTATTTTTAGTTTTATTTCTCATCTTTCTATACTTCTCCGTTTTTTTTTATATCATTATTTTTTACCATCTGTGCATATACTCTTTCTAATTGAGATGTCTTTGGTTGCGTAAATGAGATTAATGTAAAGTCTAATTCGAATTCTTTTACCAGAATTTTCAAAATTTCTCCTTTTGATTCATTTCTTCCATCGTAAAAAATTTTCAATCCCTGTTGTTCAGGATAGTATTTCACTGGAATCTTGGATATATTAGGATCCAAATTCTGGTCTAAATACGGATTAAGTTTTTCAGTTATTCGATTTAACAACGGTTCTAATTCACTTGGTCTAAGAGGCTCAAGTAATACGCAATTCAATTCACTAGATTTTAGAGTAAGTGCTAATTTCTCCACTGTATCAAATCCAATTATTGAGCCATAATTAATTAAAGCAATTTTATCACATACTTCAGAAATTTCATATAACATATGGGATGCTACAAATATTGTCTTTCCTAGCGATTGAAGCTCTCTTATATATCTCCGTATTTCAACACGCGCTAACGGATCCAAACCAGTTTGTGGTTCGTCTAATATGATAATCTCTGGATCATGTATTAGTGCTTGAATAATTCCTAGCTTCTGTGTCATACCTTTTGAAAAAGTTTTAACATTTTCATATTTCCATTCAGAAAGTCTAAAAAGTGCCAAGAGCTCATCAATTCTTTCATCTATTTTATCTTTTGGATAATTTTGAAGCTTAGCAAAATACTTAAGTAGTTGATATGCAGTCATATTGTAAAAATTTGGTATATCAATTAAAAATCCAATTTGAGTAACTGTACTAGAAACTTTTTGCAAATCTTCCAATTCGCTATGATTTGTTCTAATTAAGATTCTTCCTGAATTAGGTCGTAAAATTTTAGCAATCATTTTTATAGTTGTAGTTTTTCCAGCACCATTGGGACCAACTAACCCAATTGTTTCACCCCTGCACACATCAAGGTTAATTTCATTTACTGCGGTAAAATTACCGAACTTTTTAGTTAAATTTTCCAGTTTTATAACAATTTCAGAACTGTTAATCTTCATATTTTTCCCTTATTTCATAATGATAATTCTAATTTATTCTTGAATTCAATTGTCAATTTTTTAATTTCTTAAATATCTAGTGCA